>DVLK01000086.1 GCA_018715545.1 Candidatus Caccovivens faecavium
ATTTAGAAAAATATATGCTATAATACTCACATATAAAAGGAGTTAAACATGGTTGAAACAGCAAATAAATATGTTATTAAGCCAGAAGAACACGATTTAGAATTAACAGAAAGAAACATTGAATTATACAAACAATATGTAAATCCTGATCCTGCTAATAATAGCAATGCAAGAAAAACACATGTTAGTGCTGGAATTCATATTAGTCAAAGAGATAGGGCTGAGGGCAAAAGATATATTGATAATTTAAAGGGATTAACTCAGTTGTGTGCTCCATCTCAGGGAAAATTATTATTTGAACTTATTAAAATTAATTCTGGCTATATTTTAAATATGGAACAGTTTATTGAAGATTTTAGGAAATTAAAAGAACGAAGTATTGAAATGGGAAAAAATCCATATGTTCCAGAGGGCTTAAAATTACAAAATGCTCATGATCTCTATGCTCTTTCTAAGAGTTTCAGTGATGCCATAGAATTGTGCTATAATAAGAATATGGCTGAAATACTTGCTATTAAAGAATTTAACGATCAATCACCTGACAAGAAGCCATACCCAGAAATTGGAGAAGTTATTGATAAACATCAAAATGTAATTGCCGATTACTATAAACGCCAAGAAGAAAGAAAGATTGAAAGACAAAAATAAAAGTGCTATATTAGCACTTTTTTTATTTATAAAAACACGCAGGTGCGTGTTTTTAATTTTTTATTAAAGTGACCTATCAAGTCCGCCCTCTGCTTCTGGCTTAAAGCTGGTAAATGCATTATCAAATGCATTGTCAAAAGACTTTTGAAGATCTCCAATATCCTCCTTCTTCTTTGTCGCAACAGGCTTTGGTGGAGGTGGTGGCGGTGGTGGCGGATTGCTTACAGTTGGTGTTTTAATTTCTGTTGGCTTAATCTTTGCCACGCCTGCCCCACCATTTGCTTTATACTTGCCAAAAGGAGAAACTTTCCCGGGTTTTGCTGGTTTAAAATATGTTATCTTTTCTCCTTTTCCGCCCTTGCCTCCTTTACCAGCAGGCTTTGCAGTTTTACCTCCAACTTCTACTCTGTCAGTAATTTTTGGTTCCTTTGTGACCTCTGCGCTTTTTTCCTTCTTTACACTTATCTTTTCTAGTGGCTCGTAAAATTCCTTATAAATGTTTACTAGTTCCTCCGCATGGTCTTTTTTCAACATCTCCATTATGCCACTATCTTCAAGCACTTTTTCAAATAACACCTTTTGTTTTGAGAAGTTATTGATAATTGAAGGTTTTTTAATGGAAACAAGCCTAATAAACTCGTTATATTCCTTTATGACTGCTTTCCCAGTTTCTCCAAGACTTTCCAACAATTTTTTCATTTGAAAGATGTAAAGCTGAGATAAAACTTCTACCAAATCTCGACCAAAAATTCTATCCTTAGAAAGTCTGATAATTATGCTGTCAAGCTCAGATAATTTTAATTCGTTTGGCGTTTCCTCAGAATATATATGCCATACTTCCATAGCGCGCTTCTCAATATCAACATCTTCCGAAACGACTTCGCTAGATATCAAAGTTTTAAACTTTTTGACCTCTGTTTCTTCTTCCTTCTCCTCAATGAGATATAGTTTTGCAGAGGAATATATAGATTGCCTTTCAAATTCCACCACAAAATTAAAAAGAAAATCATGGTATTTTGCGTGGCAAGCAAGCATTTTGCTATCTTTACTGTCTAAAACTTTATTTAGTTTTTTCAATTCCTCTTTAACATCAGAATCTATTATATATTTTCCAGCGTCAAATATGCCAATTAACCCATTGTGGAAGACATCCTCCACTTGACTAAATTTTTTAAATTTTTCCTCGGCTTCGGCTATGTTTACAACATTTTCCGAAGTTTTCTCGACCTTTTCGTTTTCCATAAGAAAATTATATCATATTTTTAACAAAATGCAACACTTTATCATCAAAATTATCTTTCTACACAGGCATATTCCGATATTTTAATGGTAAATTGCACGCCGAGTTTATTGTTAGATTTAACTTCCTCTGCGTGATGTCACCATTTTCATACTCGCTTGTATATCCTACACGCAGGCGTATTCTGTAACCACAATGCTGAATTGAATACCTAAGTAGTTGTTTGTCTTGTACTGCACTCTGTCACCGTTGGCGTTCATGCACCATAGGTTATTGTAATTTGTTCCTAGGTCACTGGTAAAATATAGTGTATCTTTTCCGTTTGTGAGTAAAAAGTCCTTTGCTAGGTCGGAAAATTTGATACTACCAAGCTTTTCCGTTCCGCTCGCATTTGTGGTGAAGTTTGATATATCTTCACTTGACGCCACAAAGATATTTTCTGTGACGCTTGTTGGCGTGCCGTTTATTAATGTTGAGCCGAAGGTTGGCATGCTCTTACTTTCGGTCACTAAGTATGTGCCGTCTATTTGATTTTTCATAAACTCCGTCACGCTTTCACTTGAATAGCCCGCACCCTCTCCGATGTAACTATCGGAAAAGGCATCAACATAGACTATCTCCGCCATTATGGCAAGTGTATCGGTCGTTGTGCCGTAGCCTGTTGTTTGACTTGACGAATAGACAAGACGCCACTTAATCGGCATAACCTCATACCAATTACTGTTATACTGACAATATTCTTTTCCGTTATATACCTTTGACT
>DVLK01000087.1 GCA_018715545.1 Candidatus Caccovivens faecavium
TTATATAAATTTGATATAAAAAATTTCAAAAAAAGTTGAAAAAAAGTTATAAAATTGATATAATCATCTTATAAAATCAAAGAGAGGTGCAAAATGCAAGATATTGAAACAATATGGAAACAAATCTTAGAAAAACTTGAACTTAGAATTTCATCTGTTTCCTTTATGCTTTGGATAAAAACTATCAAGCCTCTTGAAATTGATGAAAACGGGAATTTTATTTTAGTAGCTCAATCAGTCACAGCAAAAAATCAAATACTAAGAAATTTTCTAGACAAAATTGATGATTGTGCAAATGAAGTGACAGGAAAAAGTTTTAAAATTACCATACTTGACCAAAACGAAGAAGTGGAATATTTAAAAAATAACAAAGTTGATGAAAAAAACACTTCAAAAAATGAAGAAAAATCGCCTTTTAAGGAAAAATTCACTTTCGATAATTTTGTAGTAGGTAAAAGCAACCAATTCGTCTATGCCGCAGCACGCACAGTGGCTGAACATCCAGGAAAAAGATACAACCCTCTTTTTATATATGGTGGTGTTGGCTTAGGTAAGACACACCTTCTTCATGCAATTGGGAATTATATACACGAATTTTCTCCTAATCTAAAAATTATGTATGTGACATGCGAGCAATTCACAAATGACTATATAGCTTCCCTCTATTCTCCAACCAAAAACAAATCCATAATGGAATTTAGAGGAAAGTATCGAAATCTTGATGTGCTGATGGTGGATGATATTCAATTTATCTCACGCGGAAAGGAAACACAGGAAGAATTTTTCCACACCTTCAACGAACTCATTATGAATAACAAACAAATTATCATCTGCTCCGATCGTCCTCCAAAAGATATCGAAACACTAGAAGATAGACTTCGTTCTCGTTTTTCCTCAGGACTTATACACGACATTCAAGCTCCTGACATAGAAACAAGAATAGCTATTCTTCATAAGAAGAGCCAACTTGAAAAATACTATGCTGAGGATGAAGTTATCAACTATATAGCCGAGCGCGTAGATACGAACATAAGAGAATTGGAAGGGAAACTTAGTGAAGTGTATTTTTTAGCAACTTTAAACGGTAAAAAAGTTGCCACCATGGAAGAGGCAAAAGAAGTCTTTACAAAAGAGCCAAAAGAGGAAATTAAAAATGACCTCAATCCTGACAAAATAATCAGCACTGTATGTGATTACTTCAATATAGGCTATCAAGACATAATTGGCAAAAAGAAAAACAAAGAAGTTGTTGAACCTAGAATGATTGCTATCTATCTTATTAGCGAACTTTTAAATCTTCCACTTGTCAATATTGGTAAAATTTTTGGCGGGCGCGACCATACAACTATAATGCATTCTCGTGATAAGATAACTGATGAGTTAAAGACAAACAAAAAGATACAAAACTTAGTAAGCGACATTAAAGGTATGCTATAAATGAATTTTTATTCAAAATCTATAAGACTGTTTCTTATAGATTTTTGTTTTTATTAGTTGTTTTTTTGATAAAAATTCGCTTTTTTATAGATTTTGCTATAATTTTTAGCATTTTTTATAAATTTTAAGTTTTCTGATATGTATTTTTATTCACGCCTATGCAAATATCTTGTCAAATATTATGCCAGTTATTTTTATCATTATCTAGAAACCCTGCTCTAAAGCTTTGCATTTAATATTGACTTTCAATACTTAATTTATAAAGTTTTCTACATAGCAAATTTAAAAGTCTATGTCATTTCTTTGTTTATAAAAGACTATTCTTAAATTTTCAAAACTTTTCTTGTTTACTGACCTAAAAGCTGCAAACGATATTTAAGAAGTTCTACTTTTTCAATAATAGATTTTTTACTTTATACACTTTGCTAGCAAATAAAAATGGCATAATCTCTTTATCTTGGCGTGTATCTACGCTATAATAGAGCTAATTCCTTTGTTTCACACCTTTATTTGGGCTTTTCCACATGAGTTTTCCCCAGAAATTGTGGTTTTTTAAGAGGTTTGTGGACAACATTTATCACATATCCACAAAAATATCCACATACACCACCCACTAGATATTGATGTTTATCCCCTTTTCTTCCGCTTTTTAAATCTAAATGTGGAAAATTTGGAAAAGTTGTCCACATATCCACACCCATAATTAATAATATTATTATGCTATAAATTAATTAATTTAATTATTTTAGTTGCGCACGCGCAGGTTTTGTGTTATAATAACTTAAACTAAAAATAAAGGAGCATAAAATGTTAGTAAGTTGTCATGGAGTGGAACTTTCAGATGCTTTTCTAAGCGTCAGCAAAGCAATTTCTAATAAAGTTACCAATCCAATTTTAGAAGGTATCAAAATAACAGCCGAAGATGACACTTTGACGCTAAGTGCCACAGATAGCGACCTTTCAATTGAAAGAAAGATTAAAGCTAATATTAAATCTGAGGGAGAAGCAGTCGTTCCTGGTAAGTTCATCACCGAATTTATAAAGAAACTTACAAATGAGATGATTGAGCTTGAACTTAACGACAAAAATCAGATGCTTATTCGTTATGATGACAGCCATAGTATCATACAGTGTTATAATGTTTTAGAATATCCATCCTTCAAGAAGCTTGAAAGTAGTGAATATTTTGCAATCAGCAAAAAGGATTTAAAAACGATTATCAATAAAACGCGTTTTTCTGTCGCAATAGACGATTCAAGACCAATTCTTAAAGGAGTACTTTTTGATATTGATAAGAATGAACTAAATGCAGTGGCTCTTGATGGTTATCGTCTTGCTAAGGTTAAAAAACACATTCGTTCAGATTTAAAGATGAATATTGTCATTCCTGCAAGAAGTTTGGATGAAATTTCAAGACTATTAGACGATAGCGAAGATTTAATAAATGTATATGTGGACAAAAGTACCTTGATGGTGGATTTTGGAGAAACAAAGTTGACTACCCGTCTTATTGAGGGCGACTTTGTCAATTACAAACAAATAATTTCAGCAAACTATGAAACGATATGCATTATAAATAAATCACAGTTTGAAGATGCCTTAGAGAGAGCTTCCCTTCTTTCCAAAGTTGGGCAAGGCAATTGCGTTAAATTTGAAATTAAAGAGAAAAATCTCTGTATAACCTCAAATTCTGAGATAGGAAATGTCAAGGAAAATGTACCTACGAACACCAGTGGTAAAGACCTCGTCATTGCTTTTAATGCTAGGTATTTCATTGAGTCATTGCGCGCAAATCAAGATGAGTTTGTTAAAATTTGCTTTAATAGTCCAGCTAACCCTTGCGTCATAGTACCTGTTGAAGGGGATGAATTCCTATATTTAATCCTTCCAGTTAGAATGATAGGGTGACATCGTCACATTTAATTTTAACAAGATTTTAGTTGCGTCAAAAGCTATATTAATTAATATATTATAAATATTTATTTAATATTATTTATTAATAATAAATGATTATTTTAATTATTTTTGACTTAAACTCGGATATTTAAAATGTAAATATGATGGAAAAAATGTTATTTAAATATAACTTTTC
>DVLK01000088.1 GCA_018715545.1 Candidatus Caccovivens faecavium
GAAGAGAGAAGTCCAATCCAAGCTTCTCTCTTTTTGTTTTGAAATATGAAAGTTATATGATATAATAAAAATGCTAAAAGGTGGGTGTTTATGAAAGATTTGTTGAAAAGCAATATCTACGATTGCTCTGATGAAATAATAATTGTTGGAAGTTGTTTAAAAGCAATGCAACCAAAAGCTTTTGAAGAAATAGAAAATATGAATTTGCCAATTTTTGAAATATGCCTAGAACAAACTCACATCAATATGGCAATCACAAAGATTTTGGGAATGATCAGAGCAAACAAAATTAGAAGAATTGTTTTTGCAAGTGTTGATAAATCTCCTCATTGCATTCAACTTCATTACATACAAGATGAAATAAGAAAATTGGGATTTGAATTAAGTTTTGAAAATTATGTCGCAGTGAACAATGCTCTTATCAAAATTTCTAAAGAAACAATTACATTATCAAAAAATTTAAGCGAATTAAGTTTAGTAAACTATAGATAAAATATTAAATTTTACTGTTAATCTTACATAACCTAAACCAACTTGGACTTGTAGGCGGTTCGGATACTTTATCACTTGTCGCACCAAAGAAAAAACTGCGCTTTTGCTCATTTTCAAAACAAGCGGAAGGAAACCTAAAAAATGTTTATCATTTTTAAGGAAGAGGAATAAACAAACGAATGGTAAGCGTTTTGACGACAAGCAAAAGTTGAAATGAAGTGCAGTTTATGACGCAGTATCGCCTTTTCGCATATGGATTATACCTTTTTTATTTTATAGATTATATAGAAAAAATCACTAGTTTAAACTAGTGATTTTTTATTATTTTTCATAATAAGGATTTGCATCTTTTGATAGCTTCGCTGTCCAACTACCAGTTTGAAGCACAGTTTCTTCTTTGTCTAACGCATCCTTACCTTGCTCGATAGTTGTTCCATCAAGTTCGTTCTCAATAGTCACTCTAATGGTTGCTTCATTAGGATTTGTATAAAGTGAAGTTGCCCCTGCATATTTACCTTCTGTTACTTCGCTTATAGCAGTTTTTACAACATCTTCGCTTGTTACAGTTTGATGTGTATCTGAATAAACATTAACAACTTCATGAGTTACATTCAATTTTTCAGCATCAACGCTCAAAATTTTTGTTTCATAATGAGCATCATTAGTTCCATCAGCTTTAACAGGTGTAATATTATAATAGATGCCTGCACTTTCACCATACAACTCGCCAAGATATTTATACGCCCTATCTTTATTTGACTGACTTAAATTTAAGTTATCAAAAGGTTTATATTCTGCGGTCATATAATTATTGTTTGCGGTAGCTTCAAGGAGTGCTGTTTCAAGTCCTTCTGCATTTGTTATTTCAATGTTGAAATTTACACCATTATCAAATTCAACGCCTACCAAATTCTTATCATTATCTAACCCAAAGATGATTCCATGGTTAGTGTCCTCATCATAGTTTGCATGTATCACTTGTACTTCTTCACCAAGAACTGTGCTTACCGTTTCTTGAAGGTTACCATCTGTGATATCAAATTCATCTTTTTGTTCTTCATTAGCTTCAACTTGACTCTCGCTTTCTGCATAGGCAGTTTTAAATGATTCAGCGTATGCGTTTGCCGCAACTTCCGCATTTTCTTGACTTGCACCAAGATTTGTCAAGTCTTTAACAAAGGAGGCTTGAACTGTGCTTGTGTTAGGATATACCACCTCATCAGCATCAAGCACAACTCCATGTTCTTTAACCTCTTGACCAGCTTCTAGTCCAAGAGCATTATAAGCACCTTCAACACCCTCAACAGAATAATCTAACCCCGCCCAATTGGTTACAGCAAGTCTTGCCCAGAAGTTTCTATTGCCATCGTTTTCAACTGCTTTTTGAGCAACGCCTTCTGCATTAAAGCCGAATGTGGTTGCATTGCTATTATTAGAATTAAACATTGCTTCTATGTTGCTTTCATAGCTTGTGTCAATTTGAACATTATCTTTTGTGTCAATTGTTTTATAGTTAAACAATGTAGGTTCAGCTTCATTTTCAAATGCGTTATAGTTTGCTGTTTTAACTTTTGCATTGTCAAGGGTTTCAAGAGTTTGTGTGATATATGTTTCTGCACCAGCACTAGCGATATCTCTTGCAAAGTTTCTATTGTTAGCATCAACCCCATAACCAGGAGCCTGTGCAATTGTACCAAGTCCAACCACGGCTCCCGCACCGATTGCTACGCCAAGTGCAAGAGTAGCGATTTTTTCTCCAAGTTTACTTTTTAAAATACCGCCCGCCTTTAAACCACTTGAAGCACTGCTTGCTCTTTTCTTACCTTTTAATGCGTCTTTTGCTTTTGTCTTGTCAGCCTTATATTTCGCCATAGCTCTCTTCGCCTCAGCGTCAGACATTGCAGAAGTGTCAGGCTTTTTAACTTTTGTTACAACATTTGTAGATGCAAAATAATCATTCTTCTGTTTATCTATATCATTAGCCAATTCATCAGATATGTGCTTATAGAAATTATCTTTAAATGCCGTTTTGTTTCCTATATCCTTTTCAGCCTTAGCGAAAGCTTCACAGAAGGCGTTAAGTTCTTCGTTTCCGCCTTTAGTTGCATCCACAATTCTTCTTAAACTACCATATTCAATTTGACCTACTTCGTTTTTATGAGGTTTTCCATACACTTCAATAACAGGTGTGTATGTTTTATTCAAAATCTCAAAGCCAGCCTTACGAACTTTATATACATTACTGTTTGTTTTGAAATCGTCAGCTGTTTTTGGTGCATGTCTATCATCACCAAGATATACAAAATAGTCTATCTTTCTGTTGCCACCTTCATTCTTAACAGCGTATATTCTCATTGGTCTATCTTCGGTCATCTTGTCGACAAGTTCAGCTCTTCTCTTTTGCTTTTTGTCGATTTGATTTCTGTCAGCCACTCTTTCATTAGCTTGCATCCACTCGTCAATTTCTCTAATTTCTTTCCTTATCTTTGCGTTTGCCTTATCAAGTTTTCTATCGGAAGAAACATTGCTTTTTTTAGCTTCATGGAAAGGACGAAATTTTGCATCACCAACAACTGCGGTTGGGATCTTACCATCAAATTTCCAATACCCATAGATATTTCCTGAGCCATCTATAAATTGTGGAAGTTTTGTGTTTTCTTTTACTATCTTAGCAGGAGTTTTTTCTTCTTTTTCTTTATCTTGTATGTCCAACTGAATGGTATCAAAGAAAGCATTATATAGTTCATTTTTTTTCGCATCCGCCTTCGCTGACGGATATGATAAAAGTACATCAGTTGC
Source organism: Candidatus Caccovivens faecavium (assembly GCA_018715545.1). GTDB lineage: Bacteria > Bacillota > Clostridia > Christensenellales > UBA1242 > Caccovivens > Caccovivens faecavium. Next base: position 3,292 of record DVLK01000088.1, read on the forward strand.
CTCTGTTTTCTTTAATGCTGCGGCAGTATGAGTTGGCATTAATCCATTCCAACCATCTCTTACTTGAAAACTTTTTAAAGCAAAAATACCACTGCCAGATTTTCCTTTAACATCTACTCCACCACTAACAATTCTCAAATTGCTATTGATGTTTGTCTTGCTTCTTTGACCAGATTTTAAAATAATGGTGTAACCTTGCAGACTCTCGTCACTAGCAAAACTATCACCTTTATCAGTCTTATTAGTTGAAGAATAGAGTTCACCAAAATGATAAACATCATAGATTTTACCATCATCCGCTTTCATAGATACATGTACGCAACTAGTATTCAAAATGTCGGTTAATTCGTCGGAATTGGAATAAGTTAAAGCATCCAACTCTTTAACATTATCAGCGTTTGGATCTAACACTCTTACAAGATTGTCTATTAAAATATTTTTTCTAACCTTTGATACAGACAATTCTTCATCGTTGAAAAATCTACTTTTCATAAAACATAAACCTCCTGTTTTGTTGTCTATATTATATAATAAAACACGGGCGGTGTCAATACCTTTTTAAAAATAAGTCAACAAAATGAATTTGCCTTTTTAATGCATTTAAGCGACCATGCCTATGCTTGTCATTCTGAGCAAGGGAGCGTAGCGACCGCCGTCGAAGAATCTCAGGAAAATCGGCTTGCATTATGAAATCCTTCGACACACTCACTTCGTTCGTGGCTCAGGATGACACAAACAAGCTCAACATGACAAAAAGAGTGAAGGGTGAAAAGCACCGTTTTCGCCTCTATTTTAATGGTTGTTCGTCAAGATAGGTCGCCATATTGTCGGCTATATGAAAAAGAAAGGCTATTGGATAACGATAATATACATCGGCAAGCTTTACACTGCCCTCCCTAATTCTAGAGTCAAAGCCACCCATATGCCAATTTATCGCCATAGCTTCTTCACGGGTCAACTTCATAAAACCTGATATCATATAGACTGACTTTTCGCCATGACCATAAGGCAAACTGTCTTCTATGCGATAATACGGCTCTTGCATCCAAACGCCGTCTTTTTTTACATTTTTTAAGTCTTTCACATAGAAATTTACCTTGCAAATATCATGCAAAAGCGCTATGATTGCCACGCTTTCCTTAGATATCTTTTCTTCGTAATTGCCGTATTCCGCTTCCAAAAGTTTAACAAACCTTTTATAGACATTGATACTATGCTCACATAACCCACCCTCAAAAGCTGAATGATTACGCGTGCTTGCTGGCGCTCTAAAAAAGTCTGAGCGCTCCAAAAATTCTAATAAATCCTCTGCTCCATCACGCTCAATGTTATCAAAATAAATTTCTTTAAATTCTTCCTTGATTTCTTCTAAATCTCTTTCTTCCATAGTTTTCTCCTTTAATGATTTTATCATAACTTGATATAAAAAATCTACAAAATCAACAACGAAAAATTTTACTTTATCTTTTTGTGTTCAAAGTCGGCTTGTTTTTTAGATCCTTCGACTTCGCTCAGGATGACACAAACAAACCTATATTGTCATTCTGAGCAAAGGAGCGAAGCGACTGCTGTCGAAGAATCTCAGAAACCAAGCTATTCTCTCTTAGATCCTTCGACTTCGCTCGCTGACGCTCACGGCTCAGGATGACAGACACACGCTGTATTTGGCGAAAGATAAATATCATGAAATGAAGTGTGGTTTGTGACGCGGATCAAGATGACAAAGCCTGGCGGAAATAAGAAATAAAAATGAAAAAATAAAAATTGTGGATGATCTGTTATGCATACAAAATGCCAAAAATCAAATAGTATAACGCATTTTCTATTTGCATTTGTCCATTTTTAATGTAAAAATCGACATCCGATAAAAGTTCATAAATATTTTTAAGTTGGATTTTAGAAAAATTCTTGCTTAATGCGCGCGCCTTGGTTACCGCATATTCCTTAACAGAGAGTAACTTACTTAGTTCAAGGTCGCTTTCTTTCGATATTGCAACAAAGAACATACGCCTAAAATGATTTAGTATAAGAGAAAAAGTCTTTGTATCTTTTTCCATTAAACTTAACAGCTCCACCGCTCTATTTGCATCCCTTTTAGAGAGAGCTTCGCTCAGTTCAAAAACAGAAAACTCCGTTTCTTTCGTCACCAAATTTTCAATATCTTTGGTTGTAATGACATCTCCGTCTATATTTTTTAGTTTTTCTAACTCATTCGCAATCAAGGAATAATAGTCGCAACAATAGGCTAGTAGTAGATTTATAGCTTCCTTTTGAATGGCTTTCCCTGCATTTTCAAGCTCTTTTTCCACAATTTTACTTAAACTAGCTTCATCCAATCTTTTCGCGCTAACCTTTTCGCTTATGATAAAATTAAAATTGTTATAAAAATCGAAAATGACAAGACATGTGGAAAGCTGAGGAGCTTTCAAGTAGGCATTTAACTTTTTCTTAAAATCCTCAGGAATTTTTGTAATATTTTTAAGCAGAACTATCTTTTTCTCTCCTACAAAAGGGAGCGTATCTAATGTGTCAATAACCACATCAGACTTAAAATTATCATCATCAAATTTGACAAAATTAAATTCTTCAAGCTCAATATGGCATGCTTTCTTAATAAGTTCTAGCGCCCTATCGTAAAGTAAAATATCTTCCCCTTGTATAAGATAACAAGACTCAATTTTCTTTGATAATCTCTGTGCTAATGTCTTCATTAATTTCCCCTCCTATATACTACATTTGTTTAAACAAAAAGCTTGTTTGTCGGTCAAAGCTGTAAACTCACTTGGCTCTTGTGTCAATATAAAATCGTATGGCAATGTCGATATGTATTCCATGTCCTCGTTCGTTAGTTCAGATGAAGTTCGTAAGACTAACATATTGTCAAACTCCACCTCTAAGCCAATAAGGTTATTCTCATAAGCTAGATATTTCAACCTAAAATCACCTAAATGATAATCGGTGTTATAGAGTAAAACTTCTGTACCCTCACGGTTAGTAATATCTTCATGAGAATAATTTGTGACTTTTAAAAACTCCTGCGAGCTTGATGATAGAATGTTGTTTACCTGAACATTGGCAAGCACCTTAAAGGCGTTAATTTCAATCAGTGCATTGTTAACATCAGAATAACTCCATGTGGCGTCAAGTATGAGCGTTTCATTTTTAGAATTTGTAAGTAGCACAAAAGAGTTGTCGCGAGTGTAGACATACAACACCCCTGTGTTGCACATTGGAACAAAAGCAAATATACAAGCCGTAATTGTCAAAAGCGAAGCTAGTGATACAAAGCCTAAAACTTTACCGCGGATTGACACCATAAAGAAACGACTTAACAAAAAAAACATGAAAAAGATTAGCCCTGACACTACAACATTGAAGGGAGATAATTGAACTACAAGCGATGTTTTAGAGAAAAATTGTGCTATCAAGTTTACTAGCGTGAAGATATAGCCACACAGCGTCAAAGTGAAACCCATAAACGGGAAGATCAGACAAACAATGACTGCAACGCACAGGAACGGGTAAGCAATTGAAAACAGCGGAACGGTGAGCAAGTTATTAAAGAATGATAGAAGATTTAGCTTAGAATACATCATCGCCAAGAATGGTAAGATAGCAACAGTCGCACTTATCGAAACAGATAGCGAATTTGCAATAGCTTTCGGGAATAGCTTTTTAAGAAATTTAGATAAAATTGGATGAAGTAGAACTATGCCCATAACACAAAAGTAACTCATTAAAAAGCCAATATCAAAAGCAAAGAGTGGCGATGTGATTAAAACCAATATGCCAGCAATGCCTAAGGTGTTTAAACTGTCGTAACACCTGCCCGATAATTGACTGGCAAGAAAAATAATACCCATAATCCCCGCTCTTAATATGGACGGCGCAAATGAACAGAGATAGGCATAGACGATAAGCACAATGAAGCAAGTTAAAAAGTTTGCGAACCTATTTACCTTTAAGAGTTTTAAGATAAATCCGATTAGCGAAATTAGAAAAGTGACATTGAGTCCTGATACCGCAAGTAGATGTAAAATGCCAGCGTCACGATAGGCGAAATATGTGTCATCGGAAATATCATTCGTGTAACCAAACAACACCGCATATGCTGTTGCTCCATCGTCTGCACTCATATTCTCCACAAGCAAGTCTTTAACTCTAAGCCTAAATTTCTCTACGAGTTTAATATCGTTACCAAGAACATTGATATCTTCTAAATCGACTTCCGCTGTGTAGCCAACTTTATTGCGATAATAGGTAAGATTGAAAGAGTTAAGGCTGAACAATTCTATCTCATCAAGCTCAGCTTCAAACTCAATAACATCACCGACACTTAAATTTCTGCCCGTGCCCTCGATTGTTAAATCCACATTCTTCACGCTCTTTCTGTTGACAGAAACATCTTTTAATAGATAGGTTGTCTTATCTTCCTCATACTCCACATCGTCCGATAGCCTACCCGAAACCGATACCACTCCATCAAATTTTTCAATGGAATAGGTATTCATTCCAACGAAATACCAACAACCGCCAAACAGCATGGTAGCAAGAAGTAAAAACAAGAGAAAAAACTTTTTAAAACATAACATACTTGCGCTAAGAGCAACTAATATGCTGACAAATAGCACAATATGTTGAATACTGAGGTCAAAGATATATCGCGTCACAGATATTGAGAAAAGTAACGCTAAAAAACAATAAAAAAATGGTCGTGGATTGATGTAAGTAAAAGTTTTCATTCTTGATTTATATCATAACATAAAACACAAGAAAAATAAAGAGAAAATAACTTACTACCTCATCTTTTTTGTACTTGATGAGAAAAACTCCACCATATCTTCAAGTTTAGTGATGCATTCTTCATTTTTCATTATAAAATTTTTTAATACACTATCAACAGTAGACGCATTTTGCAAACTCAAAGGGAGCTCCTTTTGATATAGCGTCTTCTTTATTTCTATAAAATTACTATCTTGAAGTTCAAAGATATATAATTTAAATGCATTATCATCTTTCACTTTAACTTTGTCTAAATAGTGCTTTTGAAAAGGGTATATTGCATATCCTAATTTAGTTCCTGGAATTTTAACAGGTTCTGTTATAATGTATGGCATGTAGCCCTCCTTTTGACGATTTTTTCATTATATCACAGGGCTCGCAGGTAATTTTAGCTACTTTTAGATATTTAAAAATATTTTTGTCGAAGTTTTGGTTTTCTCTTTAAAATTATGTATAATGCAATTAGAGGTAGAACACGAAGTTTAAAAAAGAATGGCTAACAAAAAAATATTTGAATGAAAGAACAATCTATTTTTCGCTAGGTTCGCTTGTTCTTAACTTTTTTATGGGCTTTGTAAAGGTCATTATATCTGCCTTTATAAAGTCCCTGACTTTTGGCTTCAACGGAGTGTATAACATTATATTAGGCTTCGCCAAAAACACCGCCATCAAAGAGTATAATAATGCTGAAAAAATAGAAGATAGAAAAGAGGAAGAAAGAAAAAGAAAAAAGTATAATTATGAAACTAAATCTTGCTATAAACTTTGCTTCTATAATTTAGGGGCTTCCGTCTTATATCTCATTCTAAGCATTTTAACCACCTTTGTTATACCAGAATTTTCAACATACGGTATATCTGTCGCTCTGCTCATCGCTTGCATAGCCTTTTCTAAACTCATCATGGGAATAGTGAGTGCCGTAAAAACAAGAAAGGTTGACAATATCATAATTCACTACATCAAATTCATCAACCTTTCCGATGGATTAATATCACTTTCACTTTGTCAAAGCGCTCTTTTATGCCTTGACGGCGTAACAGAGGTCACTTCATTTTATAGCGGTATTGGTGGAATAGTATTTTCCTCGCTAGCCATACTTCTCTCTATATATATGCTTCTTGAATTAAGATTTATAAAAAAGCGCCGAATGATTGAAATTTCTGACCTATTTGAAAATGAAGATAAAAATATACCATTAAAATATGAATGATAATTAAAATTAATAAAGTAATATTATAATATTAAGTATAATAAAAGATAATTTATTAAATTAAAAAACATATTGATTTTCAATATGTTTTAACTGCTTATTTATTTCATAAGAGGGAAGAGAACAACATCTCTAATATTAGGACGGTCAAAGATGAATTGTAAAAATCTATCAATACCAAAGCCTAGCCCTGAGATTGGAGGCATACCGTGCTCCATGGCAAGCAAGAAATCTTCATCAACATCCATTGTTTCTTCATCGCCTGCCTTCTTTTCTTCAAGTTGAAGTTCCAGCGTCTTTCTCTGCACGATTGGGTCTACAAGCTCGCTGTAAGCTTTGACAAGTTCAGCTCCGCCTGCGACAACTTGAAAGACATCAATTATACGATCGTCCTTATCATTACGCCTTGCAAGAGGAATAAGAGAAGCTGGATAATTATAGAGAATAGTAGGGTTGACGATGCCAGCGCGTATCTTTCTCTTGTAAACATAGTCAATTAAAGTTCTAACGCTTTTACACTCTTCAAGTTCTTGATAACCAAAAAGCTTTCTATCAACAATGATTTTTTTAAGCTCATCCACATTATCAATATCAAGAAAATCACAGCCTAAAAGTTCTCTCATTTTTGCAACATAATCAATCCTTGTCCAATCGCCGTCAAATTCGATCTCTTGACCTTGATAATTAATCTTTGTTGTGCCTACACATTCCTTCATAAGTTTGATAAGCATATCGTGGAAAAATTCGATGTTGTTTTCATAGTTCCAATAGGAAGCATACCACTCCACCTGAGTAAACTCTTGTAAGTGCGATGGGTCCATACCTTCATTTCTAAAATCTTTTCCAAGTTCAAAAACTCTGTCAATACCCGCACCAATACATTGCTTTAAATAGCACTCTGTGGCAATACGCAAATTGCACTCAATATCAAGCGCATTGTGGTGCGTAAAGAATGGCTTTGCACTTGCCCCCGAAACACTTGTTTGAAGTATTGGAGTTTCCACTTCAATAAAACCATTGTCCTCCAAAAATCTTCTGATGAAAGAAACTACTTTGCTTCTTGTCAAGAAAATCTTTCTGGCATCTTCATTTGTAATTAAATCAAGGTATCTCTGCCTATACTTAATCTCTGTATCTACTACACCATGGAATTTTTCTGGCAACGGACGAAGAGTTTTGGAAAGGAGAGTGATTTTCTCTGCCTTAACCGTGATTTCTCCCGTCTGAGTTGCATACACCTCGCCTTCCACGCCGATAAAGTCGCCAATATCAATCATCTTTTTATAGAAATTGTAGTCCTCTTCACTAAACTCATTTCGTCCAACCGAAATTTGAATTTTGTCATAGACATCTCTTATCTGGCAAAAGCCAAATTTACCCATGATACGGCGAAAAATTATTCTGCCAGCAATTTTAACATGCTCGCCTAACTTTTCCCTTGATTCGCTAATTGTGCAAGTTCTTTCATATTTTTCTTTATAAGGAATCTCACCGCTTTTTTTTAATTCTTCAATTTTTTGCCTTCTTATATCAATCTCGCTCGATAAATTTTCTTCCATTTTGCCTCCGAAAAAAACTAATAAGTAATATATATCACAAAAATAGCTATAAAGTCAAGCAAAAGAAATATAAGATTAAGTCCATTTCGTTTTTCATAATTTTTTTGGTATGGTATAATAACGCTCGACAGGTTTAGTGATGACAAAGTATTTTAGTTCCCTTATCAACTTTTTTCAGCTCTTTAATTATGCCATACCAAAGAAAATAAGGGAACTAAAATGAAGAAGATGAAATTGATTATTATTATCCAAATATATTAAGCTTTTTTCTTCTTTTTCTTTGAGGAAGAACTGAACAATCCACCAAATATTGATGCCCCTTCTCCAAATATAAGAATAGTTGCCAACATCCCTATCGCCAAAACCAATTCATGCCTTTCTTTTTTGCTTATTGTTTTTGCAAAATTGTATTTTTCAATCCATTTATTGCTGACATTTAAAACATACGCAAATGGAATAACATCATAAAAATGTTTTGGATTTTCGTTAATCAGTACGTCTATTCTTTCTTTTTCGGCAAGTTCTAAATATTCTTTCAAACCTAAAAGTTGCCCAATAACTATTTTCCCCTCTTTATTGTGATATTCCATAAAAGGACAAAGAATATAGGTCAAAAGACAGAGCAGTGTTACGATAGCAATAAAAATAGTCACATAAAGGTTGTTTATTGAAAAAACTATGTTTAACGCTGCTAAAATTAAAAACAAAACAACACCAATAATATATAGAACAATCATTTTTAATTTTTTTTGCAAATACACCTTGTTTGCCACAGAGGAAAAGAAAGTGCTTATTAAAAATATCAAAATTCCTAAAATAATAGAAGGCGTACCACCATTACCAAAAAAGTAAGAGAGAAAGATAAGTGTCAAGGTTATGCCTAAGGTAAACCACATAGATGCACTTTCCACCTTAGAACTAAAATATTTTTTATGATTTTCATTCCTTATTTGAGTTTTAATATTTGTCGCGATAGGCTTAATTAAATTTGGCAAGTCCTTCAAATTCACTTCATTCGCCGTTCTAAAAATTGAATTAAACATCGTCTTTTCATAATCTTTCATTTTATCATCGGCTTCTTTAATTTTTTTCAGCATTATCGTCTTTTTATCTACCTCACTGACTTCAAGATATTCTCTGTCTGCCCAATAGATTAATAGAGCACTAATATCTCTATCATCCACTTTTTTATCAATAACATAACCAGCGTCAGCAGGTGTCATGTTGTCAGGCGCATTAAATTCAACAATTTTTACAACCGCTTTTCGTTTATTTAATATAAAAAATACAATCAGTCCGATTAAATAGGCTGAGCAAAGCACCGCACCTATTATAAATATTACGCTTTGAGAACTTATACCTATATAGTTTTCTAACGGAAAAATACAAAGTGCAATTATTACTAATATTATAAACGCAATTGAGATTGTAATTAAATTCTTTTTCATGCACACTCCAATAATTTAAATACATTATAATAAAAAACAAACTTTAAAGCAAATTTATAAAATAAAAAAGAAAGTGCCACGAGTGATATTTATATACTCAATTTCACGGGACTTCAAGTATATAGACTTAAATTAGTCAATCTCTTTCATATATTAGTCTACATATTATAATTGAAAAAGTAAACATAATAAAAACAATATTTAGTAAAAAATAAAAAGAGAACAACTGTTCTCTCTTATTTATTGTCTGCTGCTTTAACCTTAGCCGCTTTACCTGTGAGATTTCTAACATAATAAAGTTTTGCTCTCTTTGGCTTGCCCTTTCTTGTCACTTCAATGCTAGCAATTTTTGGTGAATGGATAGGATAGGTTTTCTCCACGCCCACACCATAAGATATTTTTCTTACAGTGAAGGTTTCTCTAATTCCACCGTTCTTTCTGGCAATAACCACACCTTCAAAAGCTTGAATTCTTTCCTTGTCGCCCTCCTTGATTTTGACATTGACCTTTACAGTGTCACCAATAGAAAACTCAGGAACATTCTCTTTCATGTTTTCTCTTTCAATTTGGTCAATTACATTAGCCATGACTTATCTCCTTTTTTCAGATTTTCGACATGATGCTCATAAAGCTTCCAGCCCCAGCGGAACATCCGAAGTCCATAGCATTATAGCATAAAGATTTTAAAAATACAAGTATTTACGAAAATTTTTTATCAAATATTGAGCCGTTTTAAAGTTTGCGCCTTGCAACAACAAAAATATCAAGCCTACTTTACCAAAAACTCATAAGGAATATTCTTGTCTAAATACTTCAAAAACACTTTTTCTGCGCTTTTGCCTGCCGTTCCCTCTATATAATTATAATGCGTTGGAATAACAAGTTTCGGTCTTATAATATTGGCAAGCCTTGCGCCGTTTTCGGCATCCATTGTAAAAGTTCCTCCGATTGGAACAAGAAGAACATCCGTCTTGACCTTGGCTAGTTCTTCCGTCAAATCGGTATCTCCACAAACAGTATAACTCACATTGTTGATGATGACGGTATAACCGACAAAGCCCAATTCTTTAAAATGATGATGCCCAAAGTTATAGGCAGGAAAAGTTGTGTATTTCACGCCTAACACTTCGCCCGACATATTTGGCTTAACCAAAACTATTTCATTTTTAAAGTGTTTTTCTAATATCTTTTTGCTATCCTCAGTGCAAATAAAAACAGTTTTATCATTCATCACCTTTCTTATAGATTTTATATCTAAATGGTCAAAGTGTGAATGAGTGATAAAAATAATTTTAGCGTTTTGTGGTTTATCATCTACATCAAAAGGGTCGAAATAAAACTCTTCATCTATACAAATAGAGCTATGGCAGTTTATTTTTATATTCATATTTCCTCCTCGCTATCACTAACTTAAAAATTTTCTTGTTTTTAA
>DVLK01000089.1 GCA_018715545.1 Candidatus Caccovivens faecavium
TAATTTTTTCTAATATTCATCATGTTTATAATAATTATTTTAAATGTTTATTTGTTTATCAATTATTTTTTGTCTTTAATAAGACAAAGCGAGCAATGTGCTTACTTATAGACTAATTTTTCAAAGGAAAGTTATTAAAATGCTTTTCTTTTTTTTAATTTTAATGTATTATATATCTAAGGAAATTATTGTAAGAAGGGAAGGAGATAATATGCTATCAATCAAAAATTTGTTTTTGAAATACACTAAGGAATATTATGCTTTAAATAATATCAATCTCGATGTGGCAGTCGGAGAAAGTGTAGCTCTTGTTGGGGAACAAAATAGTGGTAAGACAAGTTTGCTACGGGTGATTGCAAAGCTTGAAAATTACGATAGTGGTGAGATTTATATTAACAAAATACCTCTTAAAAAGGTTGATTTTAAAACGGATGTCAGTGTTGGTTATGTTCCATACTGTCCAGTCTTTTTGGAAAATAAAACCGTTTATGAAAATTTTAAGTATATCTTATTAAAGAAAGGCGTTAAAGAAGCCGAGGCTGAAAAGATGATAAATAACGCAATAATAGAGTTTTCCATAGAAAAGCTTAGAGATGTTAAACTTAAAAATATAAGGATTGAAGATAAGTATATTCTTTCGCTTATTAGATTGTCTTTTAGACCGATAGATCTACTTTTAGTCGATAACATATTTGACGAAATTTCAGGTGTATATATAGATGCGATTTTAAGCATGATTAAAAAGCTGAAATCTCAGAAAACTACCTTGATATTAGCTACTACAAGACCTGAAATAGCTGATAAAATTTGCAAGCGTAAAGTTTTCTTTGAAAATGGTTGTATTGTTGATGATTGATAAGTTTGATTATTTCATGTTAAATACTAACTAAATACAATTTAATTTAGAATTACAATTTTGGAAGTGCTTTTTGGATTATTCAAGCGCATTGTTGTATTGGCTAATTATACGGATTTGTATCCGTATTTTTTATAGGCGTATATTGCTACATTTCATCAAGGTAGTTTTGATTTTTTATAGTTACCTTTTTTTCATCCTTATTGTTCTTTTCTTCTTTTGTCATATTGTTCATGATTTGTGAAAACATTTCATTTTTATTCAGCCCTTTTCCAAGAAGAAGAGGTAACAGGTCATTTATATTTTTATTTGAAAAAAGATTGCTCAAATTTGGAAGATTGCCAAGATTTGGGAAGCTGTTAGGTGTTGAGGTGTTTGTTTCCGATTTGTTCTGTGACAAATTTTCCTCACTTATTTTTCCATCTTTCATAATTATACCTTTTGGGTAGTAACTAAAATTATCCATATACTATTTATATGTTATTAATTTCACAATTTGTGTAAAAAAAGAAAAATTTTGGCATATATTGTAAGTAGAGAGGGAATATGAAGCTTAGTGATTTCGCCAAAAATGGTAATTTAGAGGAAAAGGAAAGCGTCAAAGATGACATAAACAAGAAATATGATGAGCTTAAAGATTTATCACATGACGAGTTACTTTCGCGCTTGAAAAGTGAGATTGAAAGACAAAAAGAGGCGGGTGAGTTTAATTATGACGCGCTTATTTCTTCTTTAAACGCCATAAAAATGTATTTGCCTAGTGGAACATACGAGAATATGATAAGGATAATTGATGAGATAAATGGAAAAAATTGATAAAAGATTGTTTGGGTTAATTTCTTGTCTAGCGCAAGGGAATAAGATAGGATGTTTTATCTATTATAACAACAAAGAGCGCTTAAAGCGTTTTCTTAAAATGCAAAATATACATATAGAAAATGAATATTTATTCATTAGGGCTATTTATTGTCATGCAACAAAAGAAGAGATATTTTCGCTATCAAGGCTTGAAACTGTGGAATACATATCATCACTTACTATTGCAAGTTATCAAATGAAAATATCAAAGGAAATTTTAAAAACGCAAAGCTTTAACCTTACAGGTAAGGGTGTAGGTGTTGCATTTATTGATACTGGTATAGCACCACATTGCGATTTCATGCTGACAGAAAATCGCGTAAAAATCTTTAAAGATTTTGTGAAAAATAAAAAAAATTTCTATGATGATAATGGTCACGGAACTTTTGTCTGTGGTGTGTGCGCGGGAGGTGGCTATTTATCAAATTTTAAGTATGGCGGAATAGCTCCAAAAGCTAATTTGTATGTATTAAAGGCGCTCGGCGAAACAGGAGAGGCAACAGCGAATAAAATCTTAGATGCGATGGAATGGGTCTATGATAATCATGATAGATTTAACATAAAGGTTGTCTGTATGAGTTTTGGTAGCGAACCAATAGGTTACAATGATCCTATCATGCAAGGGGCCAATGCTCTATGGAAAGATGGTGTTGTTGTGGTGGCTGCTGCGGGGAATAGTGGACCAAATGAAAGCACAATCAAGTCACCAGGTATAAGTCCAGAAATTATCACTGTCGGCGGTTTTGATGATAATCGTTTTGATGACAGTTCTTATAATAAGGATTTTTTTGAAATGGCATCGTTTTCCTCGCGCGGACCTGCGCTGAGGCATTATAAGCCTGATGTTGTTGCACCAAGTGTAGACATTATCTCTTGTGGTCGAAAAAATTTTTATACTCGTTTAAGTGGAACAAGTGTGGCAACGCCAATGATTGCAGGTGTGGTCTGTTTGATGTTTGAGCGTTTTCCAAGGTTAAGGCCGAATGAAGCAAAGTTTAGGCTACTAAGAGGTTGCCAAAGCATTGGCTTTGATGCCAACAGTGAAGGGTATGGTGTGCCAAATTTATCAAGGATTTTAAAATAAAAATTCAATATCTTTTTAAATATTAGATAAAAATCGACAAAAAATGAGCGAATTGTTAAAGCTCATATTTTTTTATTAATTCTAAAATTGCTTCATTTGCATCTATTTTTTCGATTTTTTTTAAATTTTTAACCGTTTTTTTATAATTTTTTAGTAAATTTAATAAATTTTCTTTAATATTTAAATAATCAGCGTCTTCCTCTTCAATGCATTTGGCATATCCATTTTTTTCAAAATATTTAGCATTTTCTATTTGGTCGCCTCGCGAAATTTGTTTTGAAAGTGGAACTAAAAGCATTGGCAAATTAAGCACTTTTAATTCGTTGGTTACACCACTGCCAGCCCTTGATAAAACAACGTCTGCTGTGGCATAGAAATCTTCAATATGCTCAGTATATGGCACTCCGTAATAATTTTCGTGCTTAACTTCTTTCCCATTTTTGCCGTAAATATGTAGTACAAAAAAATGCTTTGTTAGGTCATCTAAATTATTATATACTAGATTGTTCAAAAAGCGGGCGCCACTACTTCCGCCAAGTACTAATAGAAAGGGCAAGTCACTTTTTATAGCTAGCTTTTTTCCATTTATTATCTTTTTTCGAATAGGCTGACCAGTATAAATGCATTTTTCCCTTTTTGCTGTTTCAGGGAATGTGGTGCACATGCAATCGCAATATTTCAATATTACTTTATTGGCTAGCCCTAAACTTAAATCACTTTCGTGGCTTATTACTGGAACTTTTAATTTATGCGCAGATATGGCGACAGGTACTGATACAAATCCGCCTTTTGCAAAAACAATATTTGGCTTAACTTTTTTAATTTCTTTCTTTGTCTGCCTTATGGATGAAATGAGTTTAAAAGGAAGCATTAAGTTTCTAAGTGTCATCTTTCTTTCAAATTTGACAACTGGTATCTCGTGATATGTAATAGATGAGTATTGTTTTAAAATTTCTTTTTCCATACCGTTACTGCCAAAATAATGTATTTCGTGATCTTTTTCTAGGTCGCTTATAAGTGCCAAGGCGGGATAGACATGACCGGCTGTGCCTCCACCTGTTAAAATTATCTTTTTCATATAACCTCTAATTTAGTTTGTTTGTCTTTTTTAATTTTTATGTAGTTTTATGTTGTTTTTGTTAATAAACATAAAAATACTGCGCTGGTTATTTATCGTTTAGTGATAATTAAGTTTGCGTTTTTTAATAATACTAAAAAACAAAGATGTTTAAATATGCACTTAAATGTATAACTATACGCAATATTGCTATTAGCTTTTGTCATATTAATGTTCTATAAATTTGAGATTAATAGTAAGAATTTGCAAAAATTGTCAAAAATCATTTTTTTATTTTTATACTTTTGTGATATAATCTAATAGGAAATTACTTTTTGAATTTTTATCAAATTGCATGTATAAGTTACTTTCGCTAAATATTTTATACATATTAAAAATGGAGAACGCTATGGCAGAAAAAAATTATGAGTCAAAAGATATTGTGGTTTTAGAGGGGTTGGATGCTGTCCGACTTCGTCCAGGCATGTATATCGGAACGACGAGTGCGCGTGGTTATCATCATATACTTTGGGAAATTGTTGATAATGCTATTGATGAAATTAGCAATGGTTATGGCGATACAATAAAAATTTTTTTAAACGAGGACGGAAGTGCCACAGTTAGCGACAATGGTCGTGGTATACCTGTTGATATTCATCCAACTTTAAAAAAGAGTGGTGTTGAGGTTGTATATACAACACTTCACGCTGGCGGAAAATTTAATACCGATAACTATAAATTTTCTGGCGGACTTCACGGTGTGGGAGCTTCGGTTACCAATGCACTTTCAAGATGGTGCAAGGTGACAGTTTGCAAAAATGGAAAGAAATACTTTATTGAGTTTCATTCATATGAGGACGAGAATGGAAAAATTCATAGCGGTGTGCCTGTTGCCCCTTTAAAGGAAATTGGAGATAGTAAGGAAACAGGAACAACTGTTACATTTCTTCCAGATGACAGGGTGTTTGGTGAACAGAAATTTAACTTGGAAGCGATTGTTAGGCGTGCGCGAGAGCTTGCGTTTCTTAACAAAGGCTTGAAGATTGAAGTTTATGATAAAATAACAGGGGAAGACTATAAGTTTCACTATGAAGGTGGCATTTCAGACTTTGCGCTTTATCTTGTGGAGGGCAAGACTACACTTTTTAAAGAACCTATTTATTTCAGCGCAGAAAGCAAGGTGTTGCAATTAGAGGTGAGTATAATTTACACCGACTCATACACAGAAAATACCTTTTCCTTTGTTAATAATATTCCTACAACCGAAGGTGGTATGCATGAAACAGGCTTTAAGTCAGCTTTTACTAAGGTCTTTAATGATTATGCTAGAAATAACGGATTTTTGAAAGATAAAGAACAAAATCTTCTAGGAGAGGATTTTAGAGAGGGCTTAACCACTATCATCAATGTTAAGATGAACAATGTTCAGTTTGAAGGTCAGACAAAGACTAAGCTTGGCAACATTGAAGCAAAAACAGAGGTAGAAAATTTAACCTTGCGTGAGCTGGCAAGAATTTTAGATGACAAGAAAAATGCGCCTATTGCTGAGATAATCATAAATAAAGCTAAGCAGGCAGCAAAAGTTAGGCTTGCTGCTAAAAAAGCTAAGGAGCTCACCCGTGCAAAAGCAAATGCAGAGAACTTTAATCTTGTTGGTAAGCTTGCATCCTGCTCTTCAAGAAATAGGGAAAAGAATGAACTTTTCATCGTTGAGGGCGATTCTGCGGGCGGTTCAGCAAAGCAGGGAAGAGATAGGTCATTCCAAGCCATCTTACCACTTCGAGGTAAGCCGTTAAACGCCGAAAAGAAAAGAGTTGACCAAGTTCTTGCAAATGAAGAAATAAGAACGATTATATCTGCGCTAGATACTGGGTTTGGCGAAGATTTTGACCTTGATAGTTTAAGGTATAATAAGGTTATCATTCTTTCCGATGCTGACCAAGATGGTGCACACATAAGAGCAATACTACTTACTTTCTTTTTCCGCTATATGCGACCATTAATTACAGATGGACATGTCTTTATTGGACTTCCACCATTATATAAGGTATATAAAAAAGATTATGAAAAATATGTTTACAGCGATGCTGAGCTTCCAAATGCGGTTAAAGCGGTTGGTAAAGGATATATGATACAGCGTTATAAAGGTCTTGGTGAAATGAATCCAGAACAGCTTTGGGAAACGACTATGGATCCAGAAAAGCGTACACTAATTCAAGTTACAATTGAGGACGCGGCTGAGGCAGAGAAGCTTATCACCACACTCATGGGCGATGCTATTGAAGATAGAAAGGCATATATTAACGAACACGCTAACTTTGACCGCGAAGATACTTTTATGAAAGATTACAGTAAAATTTGATGAGGTAACATGGACGATAGGGATAACGACGAACTTAATAAGCCGATAGAGGGGCAGATGTGCTATGATGAACTTTTGCTTCCTGAGGAGGAAAAGGAGGAGGAAGAGCCTGCGCCTATCGTTTTGGACGGTCAAATGGATATTTGGTCACTTGAACAACAAGAACAAAAAGATGATACAAAAGAATTGCCTTCTAATGCCGAAGAAGAGAATGTAGCTGAAAAAAGCTATGAAGAACATATCAAAGAAAAGAAAGTAATTAATGCTGAAAAGTCGCAAGGAGGTTTAGAAAGTGTCGATGATGTAATTGTCGATAGCGACAAACCTCATGAAACAGAAGTTGATAAAAAAGACGGTCAAAAGATAGCCGAAGACGAAAAAGAAGAAAGATTTAAAAGCGGACAGAATGCTAAGCGGTTAGTAAATGAAGTCAAAATCAAGCAAAAAGACGAAAAGTTAGAAGCCAATGATGTAAGTTTTGTTGAAGAAAGTAAAGAAGACGAAAGTATAGAAAATGTTGAA
>DVLK01000090.1 GCA_018715545.1 Candidatus Caccovivens faecavium
TGTCAAAGGTAAAATGCATTGTTTCACAACCTTTGACAATAGTTTTAGAACATAAAATAAAAAAACTATAATTCGTTTCCGTTTGTTTCACCCCTGTCGAAAGACAGAAAAATAGAATAAAAGGAGAAAAAATATGAAATCATATAAACATCATTCGCTCACAAATAGTCCTGCAAGCAGTCCTACTTGTTCGACTCATTCGTTTATGAAAACAGCAGTTATATACGCTAGATACAGTAGCAACAACCAAACAGAGCAGTCAATCGAAGGTCAAGTTCATGTTTGTCAAGATTTTGCTAAACGAAATGATATAGTTATTGTAGATTCCTATATAGACCGAGCAATTTCTGGAACAACAGATGAGCGAGAAGCCTTTCAAAGGATGTTAAAAGATAGCAACAACAAAAAGTGGGACTATGTGTTAGTTTATAAACTTGATAGATTTGCTAGAAACAAATATGAGTCAGCAATTCACAGAAAACATTTAAAAGATAATGGAGTAAAACTCTTATCTGCAATGGAAAATATACCAGAAACACCAGAAGGAGTATTGCTTGAAAGTCTGCTTGAAGGTATGAATCAATATTTCAGCGAAGAATTAGCACAAAAAGTAAGTCGCGGATTACACGAATCACGAATGAAAGGACATTGCATTGGTTCAGTGCCGTTTGGATATACAAAGGAAAATAAAAAGTTAAAAATAAATGAAGATGAAGCAAGTATTGTAAAACGAATATTTGAAGATTATGCAAGTGGGAAAACAATACTTCAGATTTGTAGAGATTTTGAAGAAGAGGGTATAACAAACAAAGGTGGTAAATTCGTACCACAAACCGTAAGGCACATTCTTAAAAGAGAAGAATACACAGGAATATATGTAATCCACGGAAAAACTTACGATAAAATCTATCCACCAATCATCTCGAAAGAGTTATTCCAAAGTGTTAAGGAAAGACTTGATGCAAATCGCTATGGATGCCGAAAGGATAATCACGAAATATTTAGATTTAAAGATAAAATCTACTGTGGATGTTGCGATAGAAAAATGTATCCTGTATCTGCGATTTCTTCCAATGGTCAACCAATACGATATTACAAGTGCATTACAACCAAAAAAAGAAGCTGCCTGGTTGGAAATATGGATAAATCTTTTATTGAAAATGTAATAGACAAATTTTTAATATCTCAATTCAACATTCCAGAAAACCTGGAAGATATTTCTAATAAAATTTATGAACTTCACAAAAAGAGAGTAGGAAACAATAACTCTTTAAACGCATTACAAAGCGAACTTCAACGAACCAATACTGCTATTTCCAATATTATGATAGCAATAGAGAAAGGAATACTAACCGACACCACAAAATCTAGACTTGAAGAACTAGAAAAACAAAAGAAAGAACTTCAAGAAAAGTTAGTCATTGAACAGTCAAAAGAACGCTACGAACTTACAAAAGAAGATATCCAAAACTTTTTCAAATACACAATGAAGAAATGCCCAGATAGAGCGATTGAACTTTTTATAAAGCAGATTAAAGTGTATGATGATAAAATAGAAATATATCTTAACTATTCCATAAACCAACCGCAAAATCCAGAGCAAACATCTAAAAAGCTATTCACCGAAACCAACACCACCCAACGCACTTTCAAGGGTGGAACAACAAAAACTTATATCAAAACTTATGATGTGGATGTAGTTATATAGCAAAGAAAAAGAGTATATTTTTAGATAACCTCTAATTTATACTCTTTTCTTTCTCTAAAAATACTGCTAGTTTCAAAATTGCTTGACTAATCATTACGGTTTTTTTAATATTAAGTTATTGTTTTATTCTCTATCGATATGTTTAATTAACCATCAATTTGCTAGTTCTTTCAATAAACTTTGCAGGTATTTTATTATGCATTTTCCATACAATCGAAATAGGTCTTGATCCCTCGTGTGAAACATAATCACAATAGCCTAAAATTGAATAATTTTCCGTATTTCCATATTCAGTCATTCTATAATTTCTAACACACAATAATATATTATTATTAGTTTTTTTATGATTTATATAACGCTGTCCCGTTGGTGAATTTATATCAGTTTTATTTTGTGATTGCCAATGGAATAATTTATCGTTAATAGAATAATCTTCATATTTAACTTCAGGTGCATAATGTTTTTCAGATTTGTTTAATGTCACAAAAAATATATCTGTTTTTTCATTTTCTATATACCACACACCTGATGTTAATGGAAAATATCTACTTTCTGTATATTCACCAAAACCTGCAAGTATTTGCGCATTGGAATATACAGAATACAATTCCAAAGGACAATTACTAAATTTTATCAATTGACTATTTACTATATCTATTTTTAAAAAATTATAATTTAACAAATCTATAATTTCTTCATAATATGGTGAACTTACAATTTGTTTTATACTTTCAATGACGTTATTATATCCTAAATCTTTTGGAGATTTTTGAGTTTCAAAAGTATAATGAAACATCAAAAGACAACGTTTATCATATTCTGTTAATTCAATATGTTTAGCATTTTTTATTTTTGGAAGTAAATCTAACAGACGTTTTATCCACGCAGAAGAATTTATTTGTGTACTTCTAGATAAAAATGTTAAAAATTTATCATCATCAATAACATTTGAATTTTGTAGCGAAGTGAAAGATAATCCTATATTATATAATTTAGCTGGATTTATATTATAATACTCAAAAAAGTTTTTATAATTTTGTACAAGTCCACTGTCACTTTCAAAATTTCTAAATTTTTCAATAAAGTTTGCTTTATTATTAAACGATTGCTTAATGTTGTTTAATACATATTCTTGGGCTTTCTTTTCCAATGTTATAAAACAACCCTTTGGAAGATTTGAAAATCCATTTTTTATTTCGGTAGAAACAGACATTGCATTAACACCTAGAAGAGCCTTATATTTATCAGCATATCTATACTTTTTATTAGCTTGTCCAACGAAATCTAAAACCGTTAAAGAATCTTTCCCTTCACAAAGTCTTAAACCTCTACCTAATTGTTGTAAAAATACGGTTAAACTATCTGTTGGTCTTAAAAATAAAACTGTATTTACTTCTGGAATATCAACACCTTCATTATATAAATCCACAACAAATATAAACTTTATTTCGCCCTTTACTAATTTATCTTTAACATTTTCTCTTAATTCTTTTGAAGAATTACTATCAAGTTCGATAGATGGTATTCCAGCATCATTAAATACTTTTGCCATAAATTGAGCATGTTGTTGACTTACGCAAAACCCTAATCCTTTTATTGTATCAATATCATTAAGATATTTATTTAATGATTTTAAAACCGTTATTGCTCTTGCTTTATTAAATGATAAAACATTGCTAAGTTCTTGTATATCATATCCACCTCTAGTCCATTTTACAGAACTTAAATCTGTTTCGTCTGAAACTCCAAAATATGTAAAAGGTACAAGCAGATTTCTATCAATAGCTTCTGGGAGTCTAATTTCAGCAGATATTTTACCATCAAAATATTGTAAAATATCTTTTCCGTCCATTCTTTCTGGCGTGGCCGTAAGCCCAAGTAAAATTTTTGGTTTAAAATGTGATAATAACTTTTGATATCCTTCTGCTGCCGCGTGATGAAATTCATCAACAATAATATAATCATAAAAATCAGGTGCTAATTTTTCATATAACTTTTTAGAATTAAATGTTTGAATTGATACAAATAAATTATCAATACTTTTGGGTAAAATTCCACCAACCATTAATTCTCCAAAATTATTATCTCTTAAAATCCCTCTGAAACATTTTAAGCTTTGTTTTAAAATTTCTTCTCTATGAGCTATAAATAAAAATTTAACTTTTCTTCCATGTTGTGATTGTAGATAACGTTTAAAGTCAAATGCAGACATAACCGTTTTGCCTGTTCCTGTAGCTGCAACTACTAAGTTTCTAAAATTGTCTCGATTTTCTCTTTCTACTCTAAGTTTTTCAAGAACTCTTTCTTGATAAGGATATGGAATAATATCAAAATTGTATTCTTCTAAATCAAATGATTTTGGGTGTTTTTCTTGATACAAATTATTTCTTAATTTTTCATTATCTTCTTTATTATATTTTTCAAACTCTTCACTATTCCAATATACTTCAAAAGTTCCACATATCTTATCAAAAACATTTTTCATCTCTTTTTCAGTAACTTTAACATTCCATTCGGTTCCGCTGGTAAGAGCTGCACTTGAAATATTAGACGAACCAACATAAGCGGTAGAAAAACCAGTTTTTCTTTTAAATATATAGCTTTTAGCATGTAGTCGTGTTTGTTTTGTATTATATGATATTTTTATCTCAGTATTGTTTAGTTCACACAATCGTTCAATGGCTTTTGCTTCAGTTGCTCCAGTATAAGTCGTTGTTATAATTCTTAATTTGCCACCATTGTCGGTAAACGATTTTAATTCATCTAAAAGTCTTACTATTCCACTCCATTTAATAAAGGAAACGATAAAATCTATTTCATCACAACTAGAAATTTCTTTTTTTATTTCACTAAGTAATTGAATTTCAGTGTTTGCACCAGTAAACACAAAAGGCTCTGCAATAGAATAGTTTGGTCTTATTGGATAATCCGTTTTTAATACTCTTATACTATTCTTTTTATTCATTAAAGAATATAACATTTCGGCATCTTTTGAAATTAATTGACTTGAATAGTATTCATCTTCAGTTTCATCTTTTATTTTGTTAATAAGATAATTGCAAAAATTTAATTGTTCTTCTATTGTGTAATTATTCTCAGATAAATCTTTTAATCCTTTTTCTAAAACTTCAGACAAATAATGGGATAATATTTTAGGCGCATTTTCTTTATCTATTTTTCTTTTTTCAATTTGAATATCATTTTCATCAATATCATTTAAAGCTTTATTAATAATTTGCTCATAAAGTCCAAAATTCATTATTTCTCCTCCATTAGCTTCTTTACAATTGGCACATCAGCAGGAGCCCAGTCAATAATATTTAATTCAGATTTTTTTAGCCATTTGTAATCTTTATGTACATTTAATTTAAAATCAAGATCTTTTGTATTGCACTTATAACAAAACATGGTAATTTTAAAATCCGGGTAGGTATATTGAACATCACAAAAATGATTTTCAACATCAACTTCTAAATCCATTTCTTCCAACAATTCTCTTTTAAGTGCTTGTTCATTAGTTTCGCCCTCTTCAATTTTGCCACCGGGAAATTCCCACTTGAAAGAGACATAATCATACTTTCCTTTGTCTCTTTGCATACAAAGAATTTTACCGTTATTTTCAATAATTCCTGCAACTACTTTAATTTCTTTCATATAAACCTCAAAAACAGTATAACATAAAAGTTTCATTAATGTACTGCAAACAATAAAATTTTATAAAAAAATACTTAACCAAATTGATTAAGTACTTTAATAAGATAAATTACATTTATTTAAGATATTTTAAGTTTTTCCAAAAAAATTATAATATTTTTTTAATATGAAATATGTATTTTAAAATTACTTGATGTTATTAACATTTTATATTAATTTTTACATATTATATAATTAGCAGGTTAACATACTATCATATAAGTTATGTCGTTTTCTTATATGATAAAACGACAGACCTGCTTTTTTATTTTAAATATTTCCTGGATTGTCCAAAATATTTATCTGCAACTCTTTGAACATTTCCAACTTGTTTCAAATCTTTGTTACATAAGAAATGTTTTCTTATAATCATCTTTATCATTGATTTTACTAATGGATTTTTTGATGTATCATATATACCATCAGCACGCTTTGTAAATTCATTAAAATTGCCTAAATTTTCAAACATCATAACATTCAAAATTAAATTATTAATATTTTTAAATTCGATAGAATCTAATACTTTGATTGTTTTAGAATTTGTAGACAACCTTGCAACCATATCAAACAAATTCAATATAAACATTTCTGCTTCTATTTGTATTTGATTTATTATTTTATCTTGACCTTTTTCAATGTTATTTTCTTCACAATATTGTAACAAGTCTTTTAAAATATAATTAAAATTTGAGTCTACTTCATGTAAAACTTCATTACAAATTTTATTTGGATATTCATATATTCCTTTAGCTAAATCAAGTTTTTTATCTTTCTCTATCAAATGATTAAAATTTGGTAAAATTTTGCTTACAAGTTCCAAATGTCTCATAGCTTGATTTACCTTATATGCTTTTGAGTCCAACTTAGTTTCATCATAATCATCATAAATCGATTTCGTTTTTATCTCTAAGTTTCTTTTTAAATTCTTTTCCTGTTTTTCTATATTTTGTTCATGTTTTTCTTTATCTTCATTAGTTGGCAATTCAACCTTTTGTTCAACATTCAACTTTAAAAACGAAATATCATTTTTATTAATATCAAACTCTACCCATGAACACATTATCTCTTTTGTACTTTTAATAATATAATCCAAGATAGAAACATTTTTTGTTATATATGATAAAAATAATAATATGTCACCATTAATATTGAAGCATAGATTTGTACAGATCCAACTTAATTCTGCATCTATTTTTTGTCCATTATTTGCTTTTTTATTTAATGCACTAGCAACAAAATAAGCCAAATATGAATTGTCGGCAAATTTAAAAGTATCGTTATCCATTTCATCTAAAATATTTGCTTTTATACTATTTTTTCTAAATTGAGCACAGTCAATTTCCAACATATAGTTATCATTATATGATTTTATAACATTTTGTATGTCTTCTATTGAAATTGGGTATTTTTTTCCAAAATGCATTTTATATGCTAGGTTTTCATAAATAGTAAAGTATTCTTCTATATTTTCATTGCTTATGTATTTTTGCAAAGCTTTAACCAAATTTGTTTCAAAAACTTTACTAAATAAATTAGTTTGAACATCTGCATTATGGATGTCATCAACATAGTATGACACATACATTGTAATAAAATTGGGATTAATACTAAAAACTTGCAACTGATTTGATATAAAATTATTTATTTCAGTT
The DNA here is from genome assembly GCA_018715545.1 of Candidatus Caccovivens faecavium. GTDB lineage: Bacteria > Bacillota > Clostridia > Christensenellales > UBA1242 > Caccovivens > Caccovivens faecavium. The sequence continues at coordinate 7,054 of DVLK01000090.1, forward strand.
ACTTTGTTATCAATATTTTCTACTTTATTAATTGAATTATTTAAAACATTTTTTATTAATTCTTTTCTTTTTCTTAAATAAAATGGCAAAATTATTAGTCTTTCACATTTGTCATTTTCGCTTAAGCTTTTTTTAGTTAATTCAACAATATCACACTTATCATTTGGTTTATATAGAAGGATTACTTTTTTAAAATCGTATTTTAAATTTGATACAAAATCATCAATTAATTTGTCAGGGATTTTATCTAGGTTGTCAATAATAACAACTTTATCTTCTTTTAAAGTTTGTTTAAACTTTTCATAATCTAAACTATCATAACTATATTGTTCGCAAAAAGCATCTCTAATAATATTTTCATATTTTTTCGTATTAATTTGATTTAAGTCAATGTATAGTGGGATTTTCTTTCTTTTCACACTATTGCTATAGAAAGCTTTTGCTAAAGAAGACTTCCCGGCCATTGCATCGCCTTCAATATATACTATATTGTTTTCCTTTACAAAATCAAAAAATTCATCCATGTTTTTTATTATTTTTTCATTTTTATCTTGTTTATTATTTATTCTATCAATATCTGGGAAAACAAAAAGCTCATCTACTTTATAATTATTTATAGTTAGAAATTCTTTTGTAAAATTGATATTGGGTTTTAACAAATCATCAACAACTATTTCTTTAATATCTATATTAACCTGATCTGTTGTTATGACATACATTTGTTTTTCAGAATTCCAAACATAATATTTTATATCACAAGTATTTTCTTCAGTATTAATTATGATTAAATTAAAAGAAAAATTATTTTCATAAAAATCAAACATCCCCGTTTTAACCATAATTAAATTTTTTTGTTCTTTTTCTATATCTTGTATGTCTGATGAGTGTTCATGCCCACATATTAAGATATTACTTGCTCTATAAAAGTTGTTTTTCAAATTTTGTGAAGATTGCCAAGAAAACCATTCTGGACTTCTGTGCATAACAGTTACAGTATAATCAGCCCATTTTTGTTTTTTTATTCTCGAAATGCTTGATTCAGGAAAATAGTGTAATCCCTTGTCATCATCTCCCATTTTATCCATAAACGTAGAAAACAATTCTGAATTAAGGAGATTAATTTGAGTATTAATTTCTCCAGTTTCAAAATTTTTATAATTATATAATTTGTCATGTAAGAAGCATCTATTTTTTTCTGCAAGTTCATAAAAAGAACTAAATTTTATTAATTCATTATCAATTTCATTATCAATTGTTCCATTATTATGTAATTCTTTAACATCAAATCTTTCTCGTGGTACACCATCAAAGTTAATGTCATGATTGCCAGGAACTATATAAAAAGGTATTAGTTTTTTCTTTCCTAATTTTTTCTTTAATTGATTACTAACAAGTCCAAACAAATTTCCTACTTTTCTATATTCATTTTTCTTGCCAGAAAAAGCTAAATCCCCAGCAACAATAACACATGAATTATCAAAACTTTCTATTGAATTTAAGACATTCCCAATATTCTCTATATATTTTTTATCTATATATTGATTCTCTCGCATATGTATGTCGCTTAGAACTAAAAATAGATTTTTCATAAGTTTCCTCCAAATTATGGTTTATTATAACATATATTTTTAACATTTCTATACATTCGACAAAAAATGATAAAAAAATTTTTAAAATTGACCCCTTATAAATATTAATTGTAAGCATTTATTTTGTAATACTAGTTCAATTTGAATAGTGTTGGTCCCGCCAAAGTTATTTTAATGTACCAAAAGACATTTGGTACATTTTTGTTAAAAGGAGTGATATGAGTAGAAAAATATACCATGTATCAAAAACTCATGGCTTATCTATAATTGAACTACATATTTGCTCTCATGATAAGGCTTATGTCTATGCGTCATACCATTTAGAAACAGCATTGTTATTTGGCGGTGAACTTTGGACGGATTGGGATTTTATATATAAACGCAATTACGAGACAGGAGAATTAACTTTTAGTGAAGCTTACCCTAATATTTTTCAAAAATCTTTTAAAGGAAAAACTTGTTCTATATATGAACTTGAAGACAGCGGATTTTTGGAAGGGCAAACAAATATGTGGGATGAAATTGTTAGCCAAAAACCAACAAAGGTTATTCGGGAAATCAAGATAGATGATTTGGCAAATGAAATTAGACAACTGGAAAAAATCATAAGATAAAAATAGAATTATATTCCAATGCAGAAGATTATAAAGAAAAAATAAAAAAACACATTAAAAATTTGCAAAAATATAGCGATATAAGAAATCAAAAAAATTTTAATGATTTATTAGAAAATTTTAAAGAGTTTATAAAATTATAAGTGCATTTTGCCTAAAAAGTTCAACTAAAAAGTTGTTTTTAGATTTTTATGGCGAATATTGTTTCGCCAGTTTCAGACATTGCGGAGAAGGCGAGGGTTGTTTTGTCTAAGCCTTCATCATATACTGAATACATTACACCATAAAAAATTTCATCTTGATATTCAAACTCAATAAATTTATTATGCTTTTTTAGATTTTTATTTAGTGTTATTTTTATAGATTTACTTTCGCAAGTTTTTGAGGTTGTTCCATGTTCGAAAAGTATTACATTGTAAGTACCGCTTATATTTTTATTTGAACGATATACTTTATCATACCTATATCTGTTTGGCATAACCACAGGCCAACCTTTTTCATTAAATACGAGTGTCCTTATATTTAGATAGTGTTTGCTTGGATTGTTATTAAGCCGAGTATGATGTACAAAAAAATACTTATCTTTATCTTTAAATATGCTATTGTGTCCAGGAGCTGTATAGGTGTTATATTGATGAGAAAAACGATAATTTTTAATTATCATTCCTCCAACTTTATCCCAGTCTTCATCTGTAAGTGCTCTTCCACTAGGGTCAAAATATGGACCTATAATATTTTTTGCTCTACCGACTCGCACATTGTAACTATCTACTAAGCCACCATAAGAGAGGAAGAGATAGTAATATTTTGTTTGATTGTTGTAAATTAAATATGCACCTTCTATTGGAGCATGAAGAACTCCTGCTATATGTGTTCCTAATTCGTCTAAATTTAATGGCAAGCCAGTTTTTTTGTCTAACTCCTTGATGTAAATTCCACCAAAATAACTTCCATAAACTAAATATAATTTTTTATCATGGCTGAACTTCACGCAAGGGTCGAGCGCATTTGGTTTCCAGTATTCACCTTCTTTGGAAAGATGGACTGCTCCGATGTGTCTATATGGACCTTCAAGTCTTTTGCTCTCTGCAAGCCCAATATAGCTCTGAGTGCTACCAAAGGAAGAAATGCAATAATAGAGGTGGTATTTGCTGTTAAATTTTATGATATCGGGAGCCCAGAAAGGAGAACCTTCATTGCGTGAAGTTGGAACATTTACTTTGCAATAATTGATTCCCTCACTTAACTCTTCTTTTATCGATATATTGTCGAAACAGCTTTTGCCCTCATCAGTCCAATCAACTAAGTTTGTAGATGAGCGAAATTGATAGAAGCCGTGTGTGGATAATGTGAAAAATCTTCCGCCGCTCTTAATAATAGCAGGGTCATGTACGCCAAATTCACCTATTTTTTCGTTGTAAATTTCCAATTGATTCATATATTTACCTTTTAGAAAATTATATAGTAAATATATCAAAAAGTAAAGGTATGTAAAAAGAATGATAATTAGAAAATAAAATTTTTTAGTTAGATTATTGATTTGAAATTCAAATGTAGTATAATTTTATTGTAATCTATAAAAATATTATGAATTTATATCATCGATGCGAGCTCAGTCTAAGATAGTATTTTCTGTTGGTAAATTAAAATTTAGGCTATTTAAGTTAATATCTCATAATTTAAAGAGTGTTAGTAATTTGAATATCGATAATTTAAAAATAAGGTGAAAAATGATGGAGATTAATTGTTTTGATATTATTATTGCTTATTTGAGAGCGTCAAAAGAGAAGTGTAAAATTTATGGAGAGGTGAATGGTAAGAGATACGCACTGTCGCCAAACAATAATTATGTGTTGTCACAAATTTTAAGGCAATATAAATTACCAAAAAGTCACATATTTGTATCAAAGAGAGCAAAAGAGGAATGGGGAAAATTATCAGATAAAAATATTATAGACTATAATTACAAACAAAAAGTTGAAAACATAGGCAAGGAATATAGGTACAAGCCATGGAAAGGGAATAAAAACAAGCCAGAAGAGGAAGAGATTATTCTTTCAAATGGCAAAAAGTTTTGTTTTAATGATATTTTCCACTTTGACCACATTGTACCGATACGAGTTATTATAGAACAGTTAAAAGAAATTCAGGATTTGACCTATGAAAATGTAGCAAAGGTGCTTGATAATATCTATGCATGTATTATGTTGAAAGATGAAGATAGAAGTATAAAATCTAAATCTAAGAGGGTAACCGATGTTATTTACATAATTGAACATGATTATATAGACACAATAAAAGGAGAGCCTATCTTGATAGACAATTGGGAAAATATAAAGAAAAGATTAAACTCTTAGATAAGAATGATTAAAATATTTAGCAAGGCTTGTAGTACAAGGTAAATAGTGATATAATAAGAGCGTTATGATTAAATTGATATGGTATGGAACAGCAACAATAATGTTAGATATAGATGGAGAAAAGCTACTTTTTGATCCATTTTTCAGGCGTAACAAAAAATTAGAACAGCCTGACATAAAAGAATTTTGTGAAGCTGATTTTATCTTTAATACACACGCGCATTTTGACCACTTATGCGATGTTCCGGCTGTACTAAGTAAAAGTAAGGCAAAACTATACGGTTCGCGACCAGCATATTTGCGTCTTAAAAAGCAAGGTGTAGATGTTGAGAAAAAAGCAGTTATATTAAAACATTACGAAACAAGACATATCAATGATATTTCAATAAAGGTAATTCCAAGCAAACATGTAAAGAATGATATTGGTATTATTTTGCTTACTGCTTTGAAGATACTTTTCGCTTTTCAAATACATAATGCAATAAAATTGTTGAGTATGCACCATAAGTTTTTAATGGGTGGCGAAATCATGGCGTTTGAAGTAAAGGCGCATGATAAAAAAATTTTAATATTTGGTTCAGCGGGAATAGATAAAACGGCAAAATTACCGAAGGATGTTGATGTTCTTGTATGGCCTTTTCAAGGGCGAATAAACATGAGTAAATATTCTCTTCCAATTATTGAGAAAATTAAGCCGAAGGTTATAATATTAGATCATTTTGATAACGCTTTTCCTCCCGTTACGAGCAATGTAAAAACGGAAAAGTTTATGAAGCTGATGAAAAAGAAGGACATAAAAGTAATATTACCAAAGTATAAGGAAGAAATAATCATAGATTAAAAAGGATAGGTGTCTGTCCTTTATATTTATACATTAAAAGAATATTTAAAAAATTTGTAAATATTTGTATTATTTAACCAAAATCATTTGGTCTAAAAATTTTAGTGTGATATAATAAAAAGGTCGAGCAGAAAGTTAGCTCGCTTAAAGGGAGGATATTGTGAACAGGTTAGTTAATGACTACTAATTTACTCCCAAATTATTTGTAGAAAAAAGTGTGGACTATAAGAAAAATTTAGCTAATTCAGTATATATCAAAAATTTGTTACACAACAAGTTAAATATTAAGGAGTAAATATGAGTGAACACGATAAGATGGTAAAGGTGATAAGATTTGCGCTAGTTAAGATTGGTTGTAAGATAAATCATTTAGGATTTCAATATTTATGTTACGCAGTCGAGCTTGTAATCATGAACCCAGGGGCGATACATAATTTACTTAAAGATGTCTATCAAAAGATAAGTGACGAGTATCATGTAGGAAACAGGATGACAGTTCATAGCTCAATACGCAATGTGATAGAGCTGACCTACGAAACAGGAAGTTTTTTAGAAATAAATAAGTTCTTTAAGACAGAGATATACTCATTAAATGATAAGCCAACCTGTGGAGAGATAATCGGACTAGTTGCAGAATATTACACTTTAAAACTCTATAAAAGCGAAGAAATCTTTAAAGATTTTTAGGAATGATATTTTATATATCATTTTTTATTTATTATCATTATAAAATATTGGATTTCATATAAAATTATAAATTAAAAATATTGGAATTACATAACTCGGCAGAGCAAACAGGCGAGAATTGTTCCAACTGTTGAACATAATAAGGCGACAGGTATGGCGTATAATAACTTTTTAACCTTAGTTTGAGAAAAATACACTGTGGCAACATAGAAGATTGTTTCACTACATCCCATAATGACGCAGGCACAACGCGAAATATAGCTATCAGCGCCGTATGTTACCAGCACATCTTCAAGGAGAGCATAACTTCCACTGCCAGTGAATGGGCGAAGAAGCACAAGTTCAGTAAGCTCTGGTGGCACGCCTAGGGCGTTAAAGATTGGTGATAGTAGTTGAGTTAGCCAAGAGGTAATTCCGCTGACGCGAAGAAGTGCCACTGCTATCATAATAGAGGCGATAAAAGGGAAAATATCAACAACAAGTTTGATAGCGCCCTTTGCACCTTTAACAAAGTGGTCATAGGTGTTCAAGCGTTTATAGATGCAATATATAAACAGAAGAATAAATAAGATAGGAAGAATATATGCGCTCACTGTTTTTTCCTTCCTTTAATTTTCTTTCGCAGTTTTTCTATTCCATGAACAAGCAATATTCCCATAATTGTTGTCGTCACCGTCACTATAAGTGTTGGTAAGATGATGTCGGCAGGGTTTTCGCTTCCGGCACTTGCTCTAAGTCCGATAACTGTGGTTGGTAGTAGTTGAATTGAGGTGGCGTTGATGACGACAAGCATAATCATAGCAAAATTTGCCTTTCCTGTCTTATCATCAAGTGCTTGCATAGCACGAATACCCATAGGAGTTGCGGCGTTTCCCACTCCAAGCATATTTGCAGAGATGTTTAAGGCTATCAGTTTTTCTGTTTCGCTATTGTCAACCTTAAAGATTTTTTTGATTAGAGGGCGCAACAATTTTGCCAGCTTATTTGAAAGCCCGCTTGCATCTATAAGCTCTATAAAGCCTAGCCATACGACATAGACAGCACATAGCTCAATACAAAGTTCAAGCGCTTCTGTGGAAGCGCCTATCATTTCGCTAAGCATTGCTGATGGATTGACAATTAAAAGCACTAGCATGGAGGCGAGCATCATGATAAGCCAAAAGATATTCATACTTATTTTTATGCCGAAGCTTCTAAAAAAAGTCATTATAACAAAAACTTCGCCAAAGTTTTTAAAATCGATAATTTTATAGATGTTGTGGATATGTGGATAAACTTGTTTGTAAATTTGACTAATATTAAAAAATTTGCTACACTATCATTATGGAAAATAAATTTATTGATGTTCATGCACATTTAGATGGATTTGACGATGTGGAAAAGGTGATAAATGACGCCAAGATAAGCGGTGTTGAAAGAATAATTACAGCGGGTTATAATCTAGTTTCTTCAAAGCGCTGTGTGGAACTTGCGAATAATTATTCTGAAATTTATGCAGTCATTGGAGTGCATCCAGAAAACATTGGAGAGGCAAACGAGGATTATCTAGAAGAATTGAAAGCGCTTGCAAGTAGCGACAAGGTGGTTGGAATTGGCGAGATAGGACTTGATTATCACTATGCGAGCGATAAAGAAAAACAAAAGAAATTTTTTGTTGAGCAAATTGAACTTGCTAACTATTTAAAATTGCCGATTGTTGTCCACAGTCGTGATGCGATGGGCGACACCTTGGAGCTTTTAAAAATTCACGCTCCAAAATATGGAGGGCTTATGCATTGTTATAGTGGCAGTGTGGAGAGTGCTAAAGAACTTCAAAAACTCAATTTTTCCTTTTCCTTTGGTGGAGTTTGCACCTTTAAAAATGCTAAAAATGTTTGTAGTGTTATAGAGAGTTTACCGCTTAAATTAATAATGCTTGAAACAGATTGCCCTTATCTATGTCCTGTTCCGCATAGAGGGGAGCGAAACGAACCTAAATATATTCCGCTTATTGCTGAAAAAATTGCAGAGCTTAAAGAGGTAGAGTTAAGTGAGGTTGCAAAGGTGACCACTTCTAATGCTGAAAATTTTTTCAAAATGAAAAATTATTAAAAAATCACAAAAAAAATAGAAAAAAATTAGAAAAATACGCAATTTTTATTAAATTTTAATAAAATTAAGCAAAAATGCTAATTTGTTCTAACAAAAATGTA
>DVLK01000091.1 GCA_018715545.1 Candidatus Caccovivens faecavium
AACTTTGCTAGAATCTAGAAAGTAGCAACGCTACCAGTCGTTAACTGGACTCTTTGATTAATTGTTCCTTTCTCATTAACTTTAACTAAAACCAATATTTGCTAGAATCTAGAAAGTAGCAACGCTACCTACCACGCGAACCACCGCCACCTGCTCCACCGCCAGACGAACCTCTTCTTCCGCCACCACTTCTTCCGCCACCACTTGAACCTTTTGATGCAGGAGTTCTAGAGATGTTCGCAACAGAAAGAGACATCATAAAGCAGAAGTGTGCATAATTGCCGTCTGGGCAATAATCAGGATATGGCATATTCAAAGCCTTGAACTTCTTTTCCATTTTCCTAGTTATATTTAAAACATAACAAAACGGCAAAATGCTATAGAAATATTCTGGGTTTTCGTCCACAAGCATTTTTAATCTGTCAAGTTCTGCTGTTACTAAAAAATTTTTAAAACCAATAATTTTAGCACGCGTTTCTAATTGTTCTTTCGTGTAGGCTCGGAAAAATCTTCCAAAAAGTCCGCCGAGTATAAAAACAACGACCGCAATATATAAAAGTCCAAAAGTGTCGTAGATTGTAATACCGGTTAAAATTAAAATTGCCAATGTCACACCACCAAAAATTCCACACCAAAAACATTTGAAAACAATTGGCATTGGAATATAATTAAAGACAAGCATAGCGATTGTCGGGAAAAGTAAAACGAAAAATGAAGTAAAATATTCCGAAAAAATTAACCCTTTCCACAATATGAAAAACGCAAGTGGTATAACCGCCAAAATTTGAACAATTGCCCGCCATATTTTTAGACTCTTATCTTGCTTAAGCGGAGTGTAAAGTTCGCCTGCTATCTTTTGTAAAGCACTGCTAGATTTTAACTTTTTATCTTTCAAGGCAACAGTGTCGCCATTTTTGAATATCTCATTAAAATATGCAATTTCTGTTTCTTTTGAAATTTTGTTGCTTTTATATTCTTCGCCCATATCCTTAGTTTTGATAAGAACAATGTTTTTGTCATTTTCAAACTTGATTTTCAAATACCCTAAACTCGCCCAATAAATAATTAAAGACGCAAAATCTTTCGATTTAATTGTTCCCCTATAGTATCGTGCCACATCAATCGGCGAAAAGTCCTTTGGTGGATAAAATTCCACTGTCACAATTCCGAGATTTTTTTTGCGATTAATAATATATAAAATTATAATTGCCACTAAAGCAACAAAGCATAGTCCAAATGTCACAAAATATAAGGCATTTGGAGTGTATGATGTGTTAAAATAACCATTAGGCAAAATTACTTGAATAGTCAAACCATTTTGTGCTGATAAGTTTTCAAAAGAACAAGAAATTGTGTTGCCTACAACATTTAAATTTACTGCTTCATTTGATATAGGTTGCATTTCGTTTGTTCTAAAAGAAATTTGTGAAATGTCAAAATCTTTCGGCAGTGTAATCTCCGCACTAAATGACTCAACATTAGTTAAATAGTCGTAGTCCATAATATCGAAAGTAAAATCATCAAAAGCATTAATAAAGTCGTGCCCTAAGTTGTATGTGTAAGAAATCACATAAGTATGTTCGCCTGCTTCTTTATAGTCGCAGTCAACACCAGTGTTTATATAGTAAAATTCTCCGTCATCTTCCAAAAATGCATACTCTTCTTCACCGTCTAGCGTCACGCCATTAAGTTGCAAATTCGCAAAAGTTGTGTTTTGATATTCCTTTCCATCAACAACTCTTGTCACTGTGTTAACCTTGGAAATATGACGAGAAATTCCTAAATTTATACCACTTTGTTTATATCTTAAAACAATCGTTTCTTCAATTTCGCACACCTTTTCTTCGCTTATATCAATATCTTTATGGATAGAAATATATTCAATGTTGCTGTCTAAAATAGAAAGCGCCAAAACACTATCACACTGCAAAAAAGTGAAACCAATAGTCATCAAAAAGAGAAAAGATAAAACTATGACAATTTTCTTTTTCATAATATCATAATATCATAGAAACATCTTTTCTCATAACAAATTTTTAAATTATCTTACAATTTCAATTATTTTCCCAAGTCGCTTTACTGGAATTGGAAAGTTTTGTTCCAAAATATTCCTATCCACTCGTAAAACTTTTCCTTCCCTAATTTCATTTTGAAACTCAACTGTGACAATATCGCCTTCTTTTAATTCCTTAAAAGGCGAAAGATAAAATTTCATAGAGCCTTCTACTTCTACTTTTGCATAATCATACCTTTTATATTCTCTCATCGTTCCGCCGGCTGTCGAATGAATCATATGTACCTCTCATTTGATAATATATCATTTAACTTATTTACTTATATATTGTTCAACTTTCATGCTCAACTTATATTTTTCTCGAACAAGAGAAATTTGCCTCATCATATCCGTTTTATGATGACGATCTAGTGCTTCTTCATCCTTCCATTTGCCAATTAAAAGCACCGTTTCTTCATCCTCCATTGGGAAAAAGTATGAATAGCCTAAATTTCCTTCCTCTTTTCTAACTAAATCTACAATTCCACTTGAAACATTTCTTCTGCAAACTTTTTTGCGTTTCCATTCTTTCCTCTATAAAAAATGTTGATAACTAGCATAAGAAATCCCTCCTAATAGATAGGATACCACAATCATTATTTAAAAGGCTAATATTTGAAGATAATTTTATTTACACAAATTGTGGAAATGTGGATTTTTCATTGTATAAATATCGTATAAATCATATCGTTCTCGATAAACTTTTGGCGGTGTTACAAATTTTTCTACGCTTTTATTTATACTTATTTTGCTTGACCAACAAAACGCATTTTCTTGAAGTAAAAAATGATAATCTTCTATTTCAGTGTTGAAGTATAGCGCAACATTCCATTCTCCATTTCCTCTTTTGGCTGTTTTTTGCGCCTTTTCTACTTTAAGTCCTGTGCTTTCCACAAAATTGAACATAGATAAAGCCATTCCATTTAAAGATTTAAAGGAATCATAAAAATTTTGACAAGAATATAGATATTCTTTATCAAATTGATAGTCATTTAAAATTTGATTAGTTAAATTAAAAAAGGCATGTCCCATGCAGTTTACCAGCGAATATGCCGGCAAACCATTTGAAAGTTTAAACATGTAACTTTCATTTTTTCTTATAGGAACATAGCCCAAAGCAAAAATTTCTTTTAAATTCTTTACAATTTTTTCACTATACATAGAAATATGTTAACATTAATTTAGCTTTCTGTCAATATTTTTTTTACTCGCTCGCCAAAATAGTTGACATATTGAGCTATTATTATTTAAAATACTAACTATGAGGGAAAAAGTTGTTTTACGATAATTTTACAGAAGACCAAATTTGTGGAATTTTTACGCCTTGGCATTTTTTCGCTATTGCTGTCTTTTTTGTTACTGTCATTTTGGCTATATATTTCTCTAGAAAGCTTAACGACAAACAAACCAAGATAATGATGTGGACAATAGCTATTCTAGTGACCAGCATGGAAATAATAAAAATCATCCTCCGACTTTGTAAAGGCTCTGGCGGTGACGGTTGGATTCCACTTTACTTCTGCAGTCTTTTCATCTATGCGATTTGGCTGTCTCTTTGTAAAAATAAAACAGTGAAAACCACCGGCCTTTGTTTCATGGCTTTAGGAGGCTTGCCGGCTGCTTTGTGTTACATCTTTTACCCTTCAACCTCTCTTCTTCTGTATCCGCTTTGGCACCCCGCTTCCTTACATAGTCTTTTTTACCATTGGCTTATGGTCTACGCCGGCAGTTTAATCTTTATGAAAAAACTGTATAAACTAAAACTTCTCGACTTCGTTTATTACTTCGTGTTTGTTACAATTTTCTCGGCTATCGCAATAATCATTAACTATTTCTTAGGGACAAACTTAATGTTTATGGGCTCGCCGTTCGGTTTGGCTTTCTTAGAACCAATTTTTAATTATTCAAAGGAACTATACATAATCTTGGTCTATCTGGCACAAGCAGTAGCATTTTACTTTTTGACATATGGAATTTATCGCATTATAAAACTTGTCGTTGATAAAAGGAGAATAAAACATGAACCTATTTGATTACTTTTTCACAAACAAAGCATATTTACCTGCAGATTTGCCGGGTAGACTTTTCTCGCCTTTGCATATCGCAGTTATGGTTGTTTTAATAATTGCTGTGCCACTCCTTGCTTTTCTTTTAAGAAAAATGAAAAAGAAAAACATGAAAATTTTGTTCATTGTGCTATGGGCTTTAATGGTGGTTATGGAAGGCGTTAAAATCACTTGGGAATCTTGCACAAATCCAAATGGTTTTGAAGTCACTGGAATTTTACCTTTATATATTTGTAGCATTTTTATGTATGTTATGCCATTCGCAATATGGGGAGGGGAATTCAGCATATGGCGAAGATCCGCTTGCAGCTTCATCTGCACTTTAAACCTTATTGGTGGCCTCGTCAATTTCGTTTATCCAAGCAATGTTCTTTCCAATTATTCAGTAATTTCTTTTGCTGGACTTCACACTCTTTTCTATCACGGAATTATGGTATTTGTCGCTCTTTTAATGCTATTTTCAAAATATTATGACTATAAAAATATAAAAGACTCAATTTTGGCATTTATTCCTCTGTTTATTGTTTCTATACCAGCAAATATAATTAACTTTGTTTATAACTGCTCATATATGTTCTTCCGCGGTGGTTTTCCATTCTCAATTATCTCTGACCATATGCCAGAGTGGCTTTGGATAATAGTTTTGTATATTGCTTACGCTCTTGTTCCATATCTGTTCTATCTCCCATATTATATCTACAAAAAGACGAAAAAGAAAGACCCGGAAGAAGAAA
>DVLK01000092.1 GCA_018715545.1 Candidatus Caccovivens faecavium
TCTTCGACAGCGGTCGTTTCACTCCCTTGCTCAGAATGACGAGTATAAGCCTAAATTTTGTCATCCTGAGCCGTGAGCGTTAGCGAACATGTCGAAGGATCTAAGAGAGTACAGTTTAACACGCGAGACATCAAACAAGTTTTTAATTATTTTTAAAATCTAAAAGGTTATAGGCAACAATTTTAAGTTGTTCGTAGGTGAGTCCACCTTGGAAGTAGGCAATGTATGGTTTCTTAATTGGACTATCGCACGAAAGCTCAATGGAAGCTCCCTCAACAAAAGTGCCAGCCGCCATGATGACCTGTGTGGTATAACCGACCATATCATAAGGAATTGGCACGGCATTACTGTCAATTGGCGAAAGCTTTTGGATGAGTTGCACAAAGCGGATAAGTTCTTCCTCGGTATCAAACACAATCGACTTAATAATATCGTATGAATTTTCTGTGGTATCTGGAATTATTTTATACCCCTGTCTTTTCATGACTTCGCCGATTAAATACGCCCCTTTGACAGCTTGCGCAACGATGTGTGGAGCTAAAAACAACCCCTGATAGAAAAGTCTATAACCCGCTTCATACGAACCTGTTTCCCTACCGATAGATGGACAAGTTAAGCGGTTCTCAATTAAAGATAGCGCCTCTTTTGTGCCGACAATATACCCGCCAGTTGGAGCAAGTCCACCACCGATGTTCTTAATCAAACTTCCAATGCAAACATCAGCACCCACATCGGTTGGCTCGCTTGTTTCCATAAATTCGCCATAGCAATTATCGACAACGATAAATGACTTTGGAGAAATCTCTTTGACCTTTTTGAATATCGGCTCCATATCATGAACAGATAGAGCCTTTCTTGAAGAATAACCACGCGAGCGTTGCACGAACACCACTCTTGGCTTATATTTTTTTACAAGCTTGTAAATTCGCTCCTCATCAAAATGAGAATTCACAAGATCCACAAACTTAACATCTACATTGTAACTTTCTAAACTTCCATTGTCTTTGCCAAAGAGGGTGTCATGTAGAGTGTCATATAATTCTCCTGAAATAGAAAGAAGCAAATCTTTTGGTCTAAGTAAGCCATATAGTGAGGTAGCAATCGCATGCGTTCCACTTGTAAGGTGCGGTGTCACAATCGCGTCCTCAGTGCCAAAAATTTCACTATAAACTTTGCTTAACCCCTCTTTGCCTTTATCAGTATAGCCATAGCCAGTTGTTCCAGCGAAATGTTGATTAGTAATTTCGTGCTTACGAAAAGCAGAGAGTACTTTATCTTGATTTAAAAGAGCAATCTCGTCTAGCTTTTGAAATCTTGACGAAAGTTCCTTTTCTATTCCATTTAAAATATCTAACTTTTTCTTATCCATATAACCACCTCTTTACCTTTTCCAACATACTATCTACATTATCTTTATCTTCGACATCGACATAGTTTACCTCTTCCATTCCACGAAGAAAGGTAAGTTGCCTTTTTGCGTAGTTTCTTGAATGTTGTTTTATTAAATCTACCATTTTTTCATAGGATATTTCACCTTTTAAAAAACTGATAACTTCCTTATAGCCTATTGCGTGCATAGATTGACTGTCCTCTTTGACGCCTGCTTCAAGAAGAGTTTTAACTTCTTCCACAAGTCCATCTTTAAGCATTATATCTACCCTTTTGTTAATTCTATCATAAAGCTTTTGCCTATCCAATATGAGAGCAAAGGTAAGAGGATTGAGAGTTTTCTTTGCCGTCTTTTTTTCACCTTTTAGATGTGCAATTTCAAGAGCTCTAATCACCCTTAGAGGATTGTGTTTATCTATCTTATCAAAAGCACTTTCATCCTCATTTTTTAGCATTTCACATAACTTTTCTAAGCCATCTTTTTCCAAAATTCTGTTTAGCTCATTTCTATATTCCGCATCTATTCCAACTCCGCCGTAATTATAGCCAAGTATAAGCGATTTGACATACAGGCTTGTGCCACCAACGACAATAGGCAGATGCCCACGACTTGTTATCTCTTTAATTTTTTCTTTTATGGCTTCCGTCATATCAAACGCAGTAAAGCTTTCATTTGGAGAAACAATATCAATAAGGTGATGAGGCACACCTTTCATTTCTTCCTTTTTGACTTTCGCTGAACCTATATCTAGTCCTCGATAGATTTGAACAGAATCAGAGGAAATTATTTCTCCATTAAACTCTTTTGCGAGTTTTATAGATATTTCTGTCTTACCGACAGCGGTAGGCCCTAAAATAAACAACACCTTGTCCATTATAGCACCCTTTTAAACATCTTTTCTAATTCCTTGCGCGTTATTTTTACAACAATTGGTCTACCATGCGGACAGAGAAGCACGCTCTTTTTCATCTCTTCTATTAGATAAGCAATTTCATCCTTTGTAACTGTATCGCCCGCACGAATAGCATGCTTGCATGCGTGTTGACAGAGCTTTTCGTTTATGAAAGCGCTTACCTTTTTATCTCCTATTGTTTCATCACCGATAACTTCATCCACAAACATCTTTAAATTTATGTTAGATAAAACAAACGGCACACTTTTTATCTTAAAAATATGACCATCGTATGTGACATCAAAGCCAATCTCATTTAAGTTATCAAGGCTAAGAGCAAACTTTTCCGCATCCTTTGGAAGTAAACTAAATTCGTATGGCACTAAGAGGTCTTGCTTTATGACACTTTTGTCTTCCACTTCTTTCTTAATTTTTTCATATAGTTGTCTTTCATGCATGGCATGTTGGTCGATAATATAAAGGCTATCGCCATATTCAGTGATGATATATGTTTTAAACACTACGCCGACAATTTTAACTTCTGCCTTTACATCTGCATCTAAAAAGGTTTCCCTTTCTTTATGCTCCTCTTGCCTAAAAGGCATAGTAGGACTTTTTTCTCTTAAAAGCCTTTCTTCCTTTTGGTCGAAGAAGATATAGCCACCTGGCTTATTTTTCTTTCTGTCATCGCTTTTAATATTAGAAAACTGAGGCATATTGATAATCTCAATATCTTTCTTCTGCAAAGCCTTGTGGTTGACAAGTTCATCACTATCTTTATCATCCTTCTTTATAATGTAACTAGCACCCTCATCATGCGATATTGGCTCAATATTCGTCTTTTGTCTTGCACTAAATGAAGTGCGGAGAGGTTCATCATCATTTTGAATAGAAAACTTACTCCACTCTTTTTCCTCACTATTTGTAAACTCAAAGTCAGCGATTAAGTTTGTGCCAACAAGAGCATTTTCAACAGCTCGGCGAATAGCCATGAAAACTTTGGAGTTCTCTTCGAACTTAACTTCCTTTTTATTAGGATGAACATTGACATCAACCTTGTCATATGGAATTTTTAAATTTATTACATAGATAGGGAAACGCCCTTTCATAAGTAATGATGAATACGCTCCCTGTATGCAAGCGGAAACTTGGTAGTTCTCTACAAATCTATTATTCACAAATAGCGTCTGCCATGACCTATTTGGACGCGATAGCTTAGGAGAAGATATATAACCGTCTACTTCCACCCCTTCGACCGCGAACTTGACTTTTAACATATTGTCATACATTTCCCTGCCATAGATGAGGTAAATGACATCTTCAAGCTTACCGCTTGAATTATTGTACACGCACTTATCATCGACAATATATTCAAAACTAATTTCTGGACGCGAAAGCATAAATTTTTCTATAAGATGTGTTATCTCCCCTTCCTCTATCTTAGGTTTTTTCAAAAATTTCGCACGCGCTGGCGTGTTGTAAAAAAGGTTGGCACAGCTTATTGTTGTTCCCTTAATACGCGCAACCTCTTGAACTTTACTTATCTCTCCACCACTCGCTTCAATTAGATAGCCAGTTTCGGAATTTTCAGTTTTTGTGGAGAGTTTTACCATGCAAACGGAAGCGATACTAGCAAGCGCCTCACCGCGAAAGCCAAGCGTCATAATGCTATCAAGGTCATCTACATCACTTATCTTGCTTGTTGCATGCGGTAAAAAAGCGAGAGGTAAATCATCTTTTTCAATGCCAGATCCATTGTCGCTGACAATAATCTCCTTTATACCTCCGTCATAGATTTCCACCTTTATCTTCGTTGCACCAGCGTCTAAACTATTTTCTACAAGCTCTTTTACGATACTTGCTGGTCTTTCCACCACCTCGCCTGCGGAAATACGATTGTAGATTTTAGGGGATAACACATTTATTTTCATATCATTCTCCTTTTGCGCTGTTTACTAAATCATTTAAAACTTCAAAGCTTTCCATCGGCGACATTCTATTCATATCAACATCCTTTAAAATGAAAAGAATTTTTTGTCCTAACTTGTTGTTTTTCTCTGCACGCTGGCGCTCTTCATCTTCCCTAAAAATGTCAAGATCAAGTTTTTTATTTACGCGCTCTAAGTTTTCGCTTATCTCCTTTGCCCTATCTATAACCTTTTGTGGAACACCTGCAAGCTTTGCAACTTCAACGCCGAAGCTCTTATTTGCATGACCGCGCACAATCTTTCTTAAAAATACAACACTGTCACCAATCTCTTTTACTGTGATTTTGTAGTTCTTCACACCACTTATCACTCCTTCAAGTTCAGAAAGCTCATGATAGTGAGTGGCAAAAAGTGTCTTGCATTTAATGTTCTTTGCAATATACTCCACAACCGCCCATGCAATAGAAAGTCCGTCAAAAGTGGAAGTACCTCTACCTATTTCATCTAAAACAACCAAACTTTTTTCGGTGGCGTTTGCAAGAATTAAGGCAACCTCGCTCATCTCCACCATGAAGGTCGACTGTCCAAAGGCAAGGTCATCACTCGCGCCAACGCGGGTGAAAATTCTGTCAGTTATCGAAATTTCTGCACTCTTTGCTGGCACAAAACTTCCAATGTGCGCCATAAATGTGATGATTGCCACCTGCCTCATATATGTGCTTTTACCTGCCATATTAGGTCCAGTTATTATCATCATGGCGTTGTCCTCATTGTCGAGTAGTGTGTCATTGGAGATAAAATTACCATTTTTCACAAACTGCTCAACAACAGGATGTCTGCCTCCTTCAATTTTTATCTGTTTAACATTTTTATTTATTGTCGGACGAACATAGTTATATTTAACCGCACACTCAGCAAGAGAAAGTAAACAATCTATTTCTGCAATCGTTTTACTAAGCTCTTGAAAATAGGAAATATAATTTGTTAGATAGTCGATGAGCGTCTTATATATTTTCTCTTCAAGCTTGATGGCATTTTCATTTGCATTTAACACCCTATCTTCTAGGTCCTTTAACTCATTTGTCGTATACCTTTCAGCATTTGTCAGCGTCTGTTTTCTTATATACCTTAAAGGCACGAGCTCAGACTGAGATTTACTAACTTCGATGTAATAACCAAAGACGCTGTTATAACTTATCTTCAAGTTTTTAAGGTTAGTGGCCTCTCGTTCTCGCTTTTCTAGTTCATCGACATCCTTTTTACTATTTTTCTTTGCATTTCTAAGGCTGTCTAAGTCTTCGTTGAAGCCGTCATTAATAAAATCACCATCTCGTGTAGCAACAGGTGGATTTTCTTTAATCGCCTTCTTTAAAAGGTCACTTAGTGCCGAAAAATCACCGATATTCTCTACAAGTTTCTGTAAAGTTTTAACCTTAACACCGTTCAAAGCCGAAATCACCTCTGGCAACACAGAAAGCGAATTTCCTAGTGCCTCTAAATCTCTTGGTGTCACATTGCCATAGCCAATTTTACCCGATATTCTTTCAATATCGCGGATTTTTGTAAGCGCTAACTTCAATTTATCGCGGATTATAAGGTTCTTAGAAAGTTCTTCCACTCCGTCTAATCTAGCATTGATAAGTGAACTGTCCTTTAAAGGTTGGTCAAGCCAGGTGCGGAAAAGTCTTGCGCCCATTGGCGTCTTAGTCTTATCAAGAAGCCATAAAAGGCTTCCATAGCGCTTTTTGTCACGAATAGCCTCGACAATTTCAAGATTACGCCTTGTGTTCATGTCAAGATTTAAAAAGTTGTCCTTTCTGTGAGCGTAGATTTTGTTGATATTCTTCATGGAGCGTTTTTGTGTTTCAAGAAGATACTGCGTAAGCGCACCAACTACAATAATCTCCATATCTTTTTTTAATTCAAACACATTAAGCGCATTGTCCCCAAATTGCAACTTTATATTTTCTTTACACTTTGGTAAATTAAACGCAAAGTCATAGTATTCTTCAAATTTTGGTAGCGTTCCAAGATTTTGGATGGCAAGATTATTATAAAATATCTTAGCTTCTTTATTACCAATGACCTGCGATGGATTAATTCGCGAAAAGAGATTAGAAAACTTACTTTCAACCTCATCCTCATAGTGATAAAGATGAAACTCACCAGTTAAAATATCAGAATAGGCAACAGCAAGTTGATTATTATTATAGTATAGGCACATAATGTAGTTGTTCTTATTTCCTTCAAGCATACTCTCTTCGGTTATTGTGCCAGCGGTGACAATCTTGATGACATCTCTCTCCACAATCTGACCTTTTGTCGGCTCTGAAAGTTGCTCAGCTATTGCCACCTTGTAGCCTTTATTAACAAGCTTAGCAATATATGTATCTGCGGCATGATATGGCACACCGCACATAGGCGCCTTATCTTTAAGCCCACAACTTTTGCCTGTGAGCGTCAAGTCTAAAACTCGACTTACCTCCACCGCATCCTCAAAAAAGAGTTCATAAAAGTCGCCAAGTCGATAAAAAATTACACAGTCAGGATACTGCTCTTTTAAATGCATATAATGGCGCATTGCCGGAGATAATTTGTCTTTATCAATTTCCATTTCGTTTTTCCTTTTGAATTTCCTTTTCAAGTTTAAGAAGTGCATTTACTCGCTTTTTCTTTATCTTTTCATCAATCTGACCGTCCATACGGCTTGCCACCGTACCCTCACGCGGAGAATACATAAAAGCAAATATGCCGTCAAACTTAACCTCTTTAACAAGGCTCATAGTATCCTCAAATTCCTCTTCCGTTTCGGTAGGGAAGCCAACAATGAAGTCGGAAGTTATCTTGCAGTCTGGTATTTTCTCGCGAATTTCCTTAATGATTGAAAGATATTTTTCCCTAGTATATCGCCTATTCATAAGCTGTAAAATTCGGTTATTTCCGCTCTGCGCTGGAAGGTGAATTTCCTTTAAAAGCTTATCTTCGTCACGAATAGCATCAATGACATCACTTGTCAAATCCTTTGGATGAGAGGTCATAAAGGTCAGCTTAAAATCTCCGTCAAGTGCGCAAATATCTCTTAAAAGCTTGGCAAAATTCTCGCCATTTTTTAAGTCGTGACCATAGGAATTTACATTTTGCCCTAAGAGTGTGATTTTCTTGTATTTTCCTTCGCTTACAATATCCTTTATCTCTTTTAAGATATTTTCTTCGCTTCGGCTCTTCTCTCGACCTTTGACATATGGTACGATACAATAAGTGCAGAAGTTGTTGCACCCTTGCATAATATTCACCCACGCGTTATCACCGCTTGACCTTTTGTATGGCACAGTTTCGTCTATCTCGCCTTCCTTTAAAAGTTCAAGTTGCCTGCCCTTTTTGACCGCTTCTACATAGTAGGCAAAGTTTGGCAAATTGAAAGTGCCGATAACAATATCGACAAACGGAAAGGTCTTTAAGACATAATTTGCCGTTCTCTCTTTTTGCGTCATACATCCACACACCGCAATGATAACATTAGGACGCTGTTTCTTTAATTTCTTTAACGCCCCAACATTTCCGAAAACTCTATCTTCTGCGCCTTCCCTGATTGCACAAGTGTTAAAGATGATTAAATCTGCCTCTTCGCGCTTGTCAGTTGCTGTGTAGCCCATTTGTTCGCAGATATATGCAAGTTTTTCACTCTCATGCACATTCATCTGGCATCCGTAAGTAATAATTATATATTTCATAACAAGTATATTATACAAGTTTTTTCTTAGTTTTGCAAGAGAAGAGATGTATTTTTGACAAAATTCGTAACATAATAAAAAAATGAAGAAAATTGTCAAAATCTGTCTTATAACTATAAGTTTACTTATAATCGGATTATTATGCTTCATCGGCACATATTTCCTAGCCGAGTATTTAAAGTTTTCTAAACTTTCCCTTAACACTGACGCGCTTACAAGTCCCGCACTCAGCATCGAAGTTTACGACAGCGACAATAACATCATCGAAGAAGAAAACACCTTTAACAGCGCATATATCACAATCGATAAAATTCCAGAACATACCAAAGACGCCTTCATCTCAATTGAAGATAAGGATTTTTATAAACACAACGGCATAAACAAAAAACGCATTTTAAAGGCGATGTATAATAACCTTAAATCGTTTTCATTAAAGGAAGGCGCATCCACCATAAGCCAGCAACTCATCAAAAACACACACCTAAGTAGCGAAAAGACCTTTGAGCGCAAGATTAAGGAAATCGCTCTCACTAGAAAACTTGAAAAGGCATTTGATAAGGATAAAATTTTGGAGTGTTATCTCAATGTCATCTACTTCGGCAACAACTGCTATGGCATTGAGAGCGCTTCCAATTTTTATTTCAACAAAAGCGCCGAATACTTGTCGCTCAGCGAAAGTTGCACGCTCGCTGGCATGATTAAGTCGCCAAACAAATATTCGCCGATAAATCACCCTGAAAACGCTACAAAGCGCAGAAATTTAGTGCTAGAAGAGATGGAAAAGGACGGAAAAATCGACACAAGCGTCATGCTTAACACCGAAAGCACGCCGATAAAACTCGACATCAATAAAGAGGCGGAAAATAAACTTAACTCCTACTCTCAGGCAAGCATAGATGAGGCAATGAGTATTTTAAAACTTCCAGCAAAACAGATTGCCATTGGCGGATACAAAATTCACACCTATCAAGATGAAAAACAGCAAGAAGCGTTAAACTCTTCGCTCTCTTCCATCGACTTTCAAGGAAATGACTACGCCGGTATCGTGATTGATAATTCTTCGCATGGCGTCACTGCGTATAACGGCAACTCTGCCTACAAAATACTCGATGCAAAAAGGCAGGTCGGCTCGTGCATAAAGCCAGTGCTTGTCTATGCGCCTGCACTTAACGAAAATATCATCACGCCTGAAACTGAGGTCAACGATGAAAAAATCACGATAGGTTCCTATTCGCCACAGAATGTCGGCGGAAAATACCGCGGATATATCACGGTCACCGATGCGGTCGAAAACTCAGTCAACACGGTTGCCATAAAGGTGCTAAGTTACATCGGCATCGACACAGGCAAGATGTATGCTGAGCGTATGGGCTTCACCTTTGATGAAAAGGACGATAGTTACGCGCTCGCTCTCGGCGGAATGACCTATGGCGAAAATTTAAAGACGCTGACAAATTCCTACACCACTTTTGCCAACGCTGGTAACTACGCTGATGCCAAGTTTGTTTCATATATACTTGACAAAAACAACCACCTAGTTTATAAGCATGAACCACGCGAAAAACAAGTGCTTCGAAGTGACAGCGCCTACCTTATGACCGACATCTTGAAAAAGACAGCAAAGGAAGGCACAGCGAAGAAACTTGCCGACATAACTTCCACCGAAGTGGCATCAAAAACAGGTACGGTCGGAAAGAAGAGTGGCAATCTTGACGCCTACAACATCTCTTACACGCCCGACTATGCCATCGGCGTTTGGTGTGGAAATTTGGACAACACACTGATTAGCCTTAATGGTGGCAATGAGCCGACACAAGCAGTCAAAAAATTTATTCAAAGCACACCACCAAAAAAGATAGAGTTTGAGATGCCTTCGCTTGTAACCGAATCGAAAATTGACCTAATAGAGAAAGAAGAAAATCATCGAATAATGCTTGCAAGCCCAGACGCACCTGAACGTTACACCAAAACCGCACTCTTTTCTCGCTTCAATATGCCAAGCGAAGTTTCAAACAACTTTGTTTCCTTAAACGACATCAACGCCACCTGCAAAAAGGAAAAGGACAATTGCTCGCTCTCAGTAAAAACTGAAAGGCACATCATCTATGACATCTATCTTAACGGTGAATACTACCGTACCCTAAAAGACAAAAATATCACTGAAAACATCACCCTTCCACTCAAAAAAGAAGAGAATGAAATAAAAATCAAAGCGCGCTTCAACATGGAGAACTCTCCAACAAAAGAAAAAACTTTTATAGTCGCCAACAAAAACGCCTGGCATAGAGAGAAGAATGATGACAAGTGGTATATCTAGGCGAAAACTGCGCTTTTGCTCGTTTTCGAAACGAGTTCGAAAAACATCACCTTTACGCTTGCTTTCGCCTTCTTCGCGACCAAACGAAATCGCACTCATATTTTTTTCGTTGGCGATTTGTCGCGACTTAAAGTGGTTTTGATTATAGATTAGATAAACTTTTGTAGAACCATCACTGAACGCCAACAGCGTTCCTTCACTAAAAATCGAAGATTTTTCTTCACTCTTCACTCTATATATTGTGTAGTATGCATGCATAATACACAATAAATAGTATAGAAATGAAAGATAAACACGAGATATAGATAGATTATTATTTGTTTATTTAAAAACATAATTTTACACATAAATAAATTATTTATTCCAAAATTTCATTAAACACATCAGCAATGAGTTGCGAAAGATAGTCCACCTTTTCGGCGACATCCTTTTCGGCAAGGATGAGTTCTTTGGATGCGTTTTTCGATATGTCGCCTGCCGAAATCATAAGCGGAACGCCGACTGATAGGCATGGCACACCGAGAGTTTCGCTATTTATCGGCATGCCAAACTTGTTGAGTGCGCTCCCTGGCGTTAGTCCTGCATCATTGAACTGAATGGATGTGCCAAGCCTATTTAAACTAGTGGTAGCGAGTGCGTCAAACAAAACAACCGCCGAAATATTGAACCCCTCAACAAGTAACCTTGTTATCTCATAGGCATTGATGCCAGTGTTTGAAAAGGTGTTCGGTGAAATTTTATAGACATGGTTATCGCGTTCAAACGGAGAGATGTCAAGTTTTTGTATGACCGCATCGCCAAAACTATCCGCCGTGATTTGTGGATTGCCGATGCCAACAAAGAGGATATTTTCTTTGACCTTAATCTTGTTTTCTTTTAAAAGAAATTTAACGCGGTTCTTGATTTCCGCCTTTAAAAATTTATAGTGCTCTTCTTTAAGCCCAAGAAGAAGTGGTGCGTTTAGGATAAAATAGTGCCCTTTTTCAAAGCCTAATTTCTTCGCTTTCTCTTCGGTGTCGATAAAAAGTTTAGAGCAAGTCGCCTTAAACCGCCCTAGTTCCTCGGTTATATAACCAAAATTCTTCAAATCTTTGCCACATTCATCCAATAAATCATGCATATTTTAAATATTGTCAAAAAAATTTAAAAAATAAGTTGATTTTTGTAAATTTATATGCTATAATCATTGTGTTAATTTTTTAAGGAGAAAAACATGGCAAACATTAAATCAGCGAAGAAAAGAGTTGAACTTGAAAAAGAAAGAAGAGTTGTTAATAACTCTGTAAAATCAGAAATCAAAACATATATCAGAAAATTTAAGGAAGCACTTTCCACAAATGTAGAAGAAGCTTCTAAACTTTATTCCGTGCTTGTTTCAAAACTTGACAGCGCAGCAAGAGAAAATACCATTCACAAAAATTCTGCTGACCGTAAAAAAGCACACTTCGCAAAACTATTAGACGAAGCAAAGAACAAGTAAATTAAATAAAAATACGCACGCCTTAAAGCGTGCTTTTTTCATTTTATTTCTAATTTTATT
>DVLK01000093.1 GCA_018715545.1 Candidatus Caccovivens faecavium
AATCAGTGGGTCCGGGGTTCGAGTCCCCGACAGCCCACCATGCTAAATCCCTTTATTTTAAAGGGATTTTTTAATGTCTGAACTTTTTAAAACTGCCTAATAAAATATTGAAATTGCCTAATAAAATGACAATTTGTTAAAAATTTTTAACCTTTTATTTTCTTTAAAAAAAATTAAAAATTAACCAAAAATTGGCTATGCCTAATAAAATGCCTAATAAAAGTTGAAAAATAGCAAAAAAAATGGCTAGGAATCATTTGATTCCTAGCCATTTTTCTTTACATTTCAAAATCTTTTTGTTTGCGTTTTCGTTCTTGTTTCCATTTTCCATATTTATCATCAACTTCTTCTTGTTCGGCAAGTTTTTGTTTTAACTCTTCTACTTCTTTTTCTAACTCTATCTCTTTTTGAGATTTTACTTTCATATTTTCTTGCACTTCTTGTTTTGAAAAATCAAACACATTAGAAATAGTATTTGCACTATTTAGTTTACTAGAATAGTTAAGGTGACTATAAATATTTGCTGTCGTGCCAAAATCAGCATGTCCTAACCATTCTTGTATTTGTTTCATAGGAACACCATTTGCAAGCATAATGCTAGCACATGAGTGCCTTAAATCGTGAAAACGAATATGTTTTAAATTATTTTGTTTTAATATTTTACAAAAACTATGAGTTAGTCTTCCGGGGCGAATTAATCTACCCATATTATCTACACAAACATAATCTAAATATTGATTATCATATTGTTTGCCAAGCATTGTTTTGTTATTTTCTATTTGCCTTTTCTTTTCTAATAACAAGTTTTCAGCTTGTGGCAAAAGTGGTAATATTCGATTACTCGTTTCATTTTTCAATTTATCGGATTTGTAAAGTTCAATTTTCCCATCTATCTTAGTTTCTATTACTTTATGTTGAACACTTATAAGTTTTTTATCAAAATCTATTGCTTCCCATTTTAAACCAATAACCTCGCTACGTCTAAATCCATACATTGCAGTTAGCATTATTGGTAATCTACACTCATGTTCTTTGATAACTTCAAATAGTTTTTCAATTTCTTCTATCGAATAAAAACTTGCTTTGAATTTATTAACCTTTGGTCTTTTAACTTTATCTGCGACATTCGATACAACCAAGTCATTAACAAAAGCATATTGCAAACATTCTCTTATAAGAATATGATATTTTACAACTGAATTGCTAGACAACCCTCTTTCGTATTGAGATTTGTAAAAACCTTCAATATGAAATGGTTTCAAGTCTTTTAATTTTAATTTCATATTTTTAAAATACTTTATAATAACTTCTGAAAGTTTGTTATACATATTGATTGTTACAGGTTCAATTTGCTCTTTTTTAATATCTAAATAACTATTAAGAAAATCAGTAAAAAGAATATCTTCTTCTTTCTTAAATTTGGTAACTTCATTCGCAAGATTAAAGTTTCTTAAAATCTCTTTCATCTTTGCATTGGCTTTTGTCTTGTTTCCTCGCTCTCGCAATCCTGTTGAGATCCATTTTTGTTTTGGTTTACCAAATTCGTCTTTATAGTTCACAACTACATAATAAGTTCCGTGATTTACTTGTAAGCTTCCTTTATTCATTTTTATCACCTCCTTTGTTTAAATAATCAATTACATTTTGTTTTGGAATTAATATCAAGTTGCCAGATTTTATGCTTTTAATTTCATTTTTATTGATAAGAACATAGGCAAGATTTCTTCCAATTCCTAACATTTTTTGTAAGTCTTTCACTTTAACAACATCTGGAAAATTTGTAAAAATGTTTTTAGTGTTTAATTGTGTATTTGTCATTAATCATCATTCCTTTTTTGTGAATTTTCTAATTTCTACTTCTACTTTCTATTATTAACTTTCTATTAAAAAAGAAGTGTTGGGTATTCCCAACAGCTTCCGTAATGACGAGATATAATAGAAAATTTAAGCGATACACCTAAAAGCCCTTTAAAATAGGGCTTTGTTATCATAAATTTGTATAATTGTATCTCGCTTATCCTGTATACTAAATAATCTATAAATTTACATTTTAAAGCCATCATCTTCAATGATAATTCCTTGTTCAATTAAGGCTTTTATTCTTACTTCATAAAGCCTTCTCTGATAGTCTTGAAATGCTTTAATACTTTCATACTCAACTAATGAATTTAAGTATAAACACTGATTAAGCAAACTCTGTAATTTCTTCTTTTGAATAATCTTTCCCGATTTATATTTTGCATTATATTTTTGTCTTTTAATTTCTTCTTTCTTTATTTCTTTTGCTTTTTCAATGATAGGATTTCCAACTCTACGATATAAATCTTTCATCATTTTATCTCCAATACTTTGTGTTGGGTTTTTGTAACCATTTCGTTTACAATAGTTCAAAGCAAATTCATCTTTTTCTTTCACAATATCATCAAAATCTTCTTTATAACTTTTAATGTTTATATTTTTATTGAAGATGTAATTTGCAATTTCATCAACAAAAGGTTGCAGATTTTTGATTTCTTGACATTCGTAATATGTGTGTCCAGTTGGTGGTAATTTGTCAGCAAGTTTTAATAATTTGTTTTTAAGTTTAAAAGATGAAACTCCATTTAATTCTTCTTTTACCGACTTAATTACACTTGTTCTAATTTTTATCTCTCTTGCTCTAAAATCTGTTGCACATTCTTCTATGTGCAACTTAAATTCTTTCATTGCATTAATAGACAATTTACCCATTGAAAATGCTTTCCCATTTTTCTTTATTCTTATAGGTTGTTTTTCAAAGAACACAAGATGAATATGTCTATTGTCTGTGTTTTCGTGCAACCCAGCAAACCATTCAATGTTGTCAGGATTAAGTCCAGATCGTTTGAAAAATTTAGGCAACTCGGATTTTAAAATGTGTTCTGCTTGCGCGTGATTATTGCACCATTTAAGCCCAAATTTTTCTTCAAACGATATAACTCCACTCCAAATAACAGATTGGGTTTCTCTCAAATGTTCTCTCACTTCTGAAATCTCTTTTTTGTTCATTTTCCCATTTTTATTAAAAATACCACTTGATTTTGTTCGGTTATTTGTATATTCCACGAAGTCAATATTCTTTAAATCTTTAATGCCTGTGTCAACATACTTTATATAATCATTAACTTTATGAGAAGAATAGTAATCTCTTTTATCTTGCATTTTCTTATCTTTGTAGTGTGGCAAATAGTATTGAAGCATAAAGTTTACATTAGGTTTTATATCTGACATCTAATAAATCCTTTTTTAACTTATCTCGTAAGCGTTCAACTTCATCTTCATCGTGGGAGTAATATTTCCAATCTTCTGTAAAATTGTTTGGTTTAAAATTAAACTCTTTAATTATTATGTTTGTTATGAAATTGGTTAGAGCTTGTGCTGTAAGGACTTCTCCAGTAGTTTCCACAAAATATGATTTAAGTCTATTATTGATTATTTTTAGACTTTCATCAACACTTTGCATATGTTTCCTTATTTCAGAAAAGTTTATGCTATTATTTATTGAATTATCTCCAAGCATTTTATCTGCACCTATTAAAACAAAATATTTTATACAATCATTAAGACTGTCAAATTTGTTTTGAAATTTATCTATTGCTCGTTTAATTAACTCACATTCACTTTCGTCATAAACACGAAATCCAAATTGTGATTTTAATTCTTTTGATTTTAATCTCGACATTATTCCTCCTAATTTAATTTTTATGTCTGTGATATTAACATACGACAAAAAAAGAACAAGAAAAAAACGACCTAAAATATAAGTCGTCTTGTTTGTTATTATTTCTTTATTAAAAAATCTAAGTTGTTTGGTATTTCTAAAAAGTTTTGTTTTGTAAAATCCAAGTTTAACTCATTGAAAAAGCCTTTAACTACACTTTGCATTTGCTTAAACAATTCTAATTCTTTATCATCAATCTCTATTCCGAGTTCTGAAAACTTTTTAAGCATTTGAGTATTGCTTTTTGTTAGATCATAAATATCATTCAAGTTAAATCTAAGTTGCCCAGAACATACAAAATCTTTTGTTACTTTCATTAAATCTGTTTGAAAACTTAGCTTATTCCTTTGGTAAATGTATGTTTGCATAAATTCTTTGTCTGTATAAAAATAATATTTGAGATGTAAGTATAAAGTTTGTACTTGTTGCGAAATAGCACTTTCACTAACTCCATATTCTTTAGCAATAACATCTTGCTGTTTATCCTTTACAAATAAGTCATCAACAAGTTCCTGTTGTTTTGGCGTTAATTTTGATACAATTTTCCAAACAATATTATACAACCTTTGTTTTTTCTCATCAATTAATAATTGACTTTCTTGTGAAACATCTGCAATTGTCTCGGCAAGCGTAATTTCATCTTCATCATTAGAATATACGGGTTCATCTAATGAAATAGTGGAATAATTATATTTATTTTGTTGTCGTCGTAGCCATTTGTCATTTGCAAACAAAAACTTAGCAACCTCATCAGTTACTTCAAGTTCGATATATTGCTTATGAATTCTATCATAATAATTTATCTTTCTCATTTGTTTGCACCAAAATTATTATAACACGAGTTTTGTCTAAATGGCTAAAAATATGTCGACTTATTTTGTCTAAAGTTGTCAGTATTCCAATTTGTAGCATTATTTTTCCAACATTTTACCAAGTTTGTTCATCATATCTGTTTTATAAGATAAAAGTGAATGAGTATATCTTTGCAAAGTTACAGTAGGATTTTTGTGGCCCATAATCTCTGCTAAACTTTTTACATCAATTCCAAGTTCTACAGCACGAGTCGCAAAAGTATGCCTTAATGAATGAAAATTCTTATATGGTATATTTAATTTTTTAAGAATGAGTTCATAAGTTCGTTGATAAGACCTTGTTCCCACAACACCATTTTTGTTTGTTGAAACAATATGGTCAAATTTGCTTTTCTTGTGTAATTGTTTTAGTTTGTTGAGTAATTGCTTAGGAATAGGAATTATTCTGATTGACGACTTTGTTTTTGGAGTGTCTATTATTGTATGCCACTCTCCATTTTGTTTTAGGCGATATGCTTCTTTATTAACATTAAGCAATCCTTTTTCAAAATCAATGTCTTCCCAAGTCAAAGATAATAACTCTCCAATACGAAGTCCGGTATATAAGCATATTACAATACCTATATGATTTGCTTTTTTAGAGTTCATACAATATTGTTCGAGTAATTGTTGTTCTTGCTTTTCAAATGCAGTAATAGGTTTTTCTGTTGCTGATGGCAATTTAATTTTGTTTGTGTATTCTTTATCTACAAGTTCAAGAGAAACGGCATTAGCAAGAGCTTGTTTTAATACATTCACAATCGCGATTACGGAATTGTTAGCAAGAGCTTGACCTGTTTTAAGATTTCCTTTTTCAACTTTTTCAAGGACAAAGTCTTGTAAAAGTTGTGGAGAAAGTTCATCTAATTCTTTATCTCCAAGGCAGTAATTGATGTGCTTTTCTATGATGTATTTGTATCTATCATAAGTTCTAAGCTTTACTGTGTATTTGATATATTTGTTTAGCCATATATCAAGCCATTCTTTTAGTTTCATATGTTTTTCACCTCCGATTATATTTTAATATTTCTGAGCCCGTCCTCTATTATTAAAAGGACATCTAAACTCCAAAAATTAAGGGAGTAAATGAAAAACTGCAAAAATTTTTTAAAAAATATTTTTTAACCATAGAAAAAAGACCTACTATTCTCATAA
>DVLK01000094.1 GCA_018715545.1 Candidatus Caccovivens faecavium
TAAAAAATTAACAAAAATATATTAAAATTTTAATTAAATTTGTGTTTTTAATACAATTTTTATAATTTTTATAAAATAAAGAAAAATTCCTTTTTAACTAAGAATAAATATATGAAAAATTTATGTTTTAATTTTAGAGCTTTATATTTATTATATTATTAAAAAAACAGGACTATAATTGTCTTGTTTTTTCGTTATTTCTTGGTATTTTATTTATTAAAGTTTCCGTTATCACTTGACCTTCAATCGTATTGTTGTATTGCCCAGCCAAAAGAATTGTTGTTACTTCCCCTGGTTGAGCCAAAATTTTGCAATCCTTTAAAACACTACTCCCAAAGATGTTGACACTGCCCGTGATACCGAATTTGCTTTTGTTTGATAGGATTTCACATCTGTTTAGCTTTGCCTCTCCACTCAACTTTAAACCAGCATTATAAACAGCACTCTTAACTATTTGCGCTTTTCCACTAATTTCAACATAGCAAAAATCATCACCCTTTATAAACGAAGATGATACGGTTGCCTCATCCGATACACTAGCATTGATGATAGTAGAGCCATAAATAGTTGCATCTCCAAACACAATCGTTCGAAAGTTGTTTGAAATCGCGCAAGAATTTTCATCTACCCAGCACCTATCCATTTGCGAAAGCGCGTGAGGAGTTATATATCCACCAAGCTCTCCTTTTCTTACAACAATGCCATCTTTTAAGATAAATTCTTTGATGGCTTTTATTCTAGTGAGCAGTGCATATTTTCCGTCTATCTCAACTTCTTTTGTGTCATCTTTAACATATTCAAATTTCTTGCCAGTCATAATAAATCCATCCTATTTTTTGTAAACTAAGCGCTTGCAATGTTCGCAAGTTATCACTCCAACATCCTTAATTCTTGATATCGCTACCATAGGAAGTTCCATACGACATCTACCACAAAAATTAGTTCCTTCAAGTGGAACAACAACAGGAAAGATATTGTCATTTCTGCGTTTTTTATATTCCGCTAAAAGGTTCTTTTCTACACTTTTAGAAAGTTCTTCAAGTTCTTTTACTAGCCTTTCTTTCTCTGGTTCTAACGCCTTTGTTTCCTCGTCAATCTTATTTTTACATTCGATAAACTGTACCCTTGCCTCATCATACATTTTTTTAGTCTTATTGAAGTCTGTTAGTATTCTGTTAACGAGCTCCGCATGCTTTTGAAGATGCTTTTCTAAGAAATTTAAGTTGCTTAAAATTTTAGCTTTTAAAGATGTTATCTTATCTAAATCTTCCATTGATAATTTATCTAAATCTTTATTCAACAAGCTTTGTAAACTTTTTTTATTCTCTTCAAACTTTGCTTTTACATCTTCAATCTCTTTAAGAACCTTGCCCGCCTCTAACTCCAATTCATTTGATTTAACCTGAGCATTTTTAGCAATTTTAGATAATTCTCCCGCGCGCTTTCTTGCTGGACTTTTGGTCAATCTTTGTTCCACATTATAGAGCTTTTCATCTAACTCTTGATATTTTAATAAGTTTGTTAAATCCATTTTCCCTCCTATTCCACAAAATCAGCAAGTTTCTTGCTTCTATTTGGATGTTTAAGTTTTCTAAGAGCTTTTGCTTCAATCTGTCTAATTCTTTCTCTTGTGACGGAGAATTCTTTGCCTACTTCCTCCAAAGTTTTTTGCTTACCATCCATAAGTCCATAGCGCTGACGGATAACCTCTTGTTCACGCGGGGTCAATGTGTCAATTACAGCTAGAAGTTGCTCTCTAAGTAAGCTTTGAGAAGCACTCTCCATTGGCGACTTTGAAGTTTCATCCTCGATAATATCTGCCATTTTTCCATCATCCTCTTCTCCCATAGGAGTTTCAAGGGAGATAGGATCCTGAGAGGTGCGCTTAATTTCCAACACCTTTGCCACGCTAAGCCCCATTTCAGCAGCAATTTCTTCTATGGTCGGTTCTCTGCCAAGTTTTTGCATTAGCATTCTTGTCACTTTCACATATTTATTGATTGTTTCCACCATATGAACAGGAATTCTTATCGTTCTTG
Source organism: Candidatus Caccovivens faecavium (assembly GCA_018715545.1). GTDB lineage: Bacteria > Bacillota > Clostridia > Christensenellales > UBA1242 > Caccovivens > Caccovivens faecavium. The sequence goes on from DVLK01000094.1 coordinate 2,040, forward strand.
ACTGATCTGCCATTGCACGCGTAATCGCCTGTCTTATCCACCAAGTGGCGTAGGTTGAAAACTTGAAGCCTTTTGTATAGTCAAACTTCTCAACAGCCTTCAAAAGCCCTAGATTCCCCTCTTGAATGAGGTCAAGAAAGGACATGGAAGTCTTTCCTACATATCGTTTTGCGACACTGACTACAAGACGCAAGTTGGATTCACAAAGCATATTTTTAGCGTACTCATCTCCTTGCATAGCACGCTGAGCGTATTCCTTTTCTTCCTCCATGGTTAGAAGTGGAACTTTTCCAATATCTTTTAAATACATCTTTACAGGGTCGTCCACATTTGGAAACATAGTTATATCAGCAAAGTTATCTTTTAATAAATCTTCGTCATTTGACTTGATAACCTTAACACCTTTCTTTTCCAAACTTTGCAAGAATTTTTCAATGTTCTCGGCATTTTCTCCCACTTTCAACATGGAAAAATAGACATCATCCGCATTGATTGAGCCCTTTTTCATGGCTAGGGCTAAAAGCTTATCATAAACCACCTTTGCTTTTTCTTCTGCTTTTTCATCCAACATAAAAAACCTCCAAGTTTTTATTTTTTAAATCTCTTGCAATTTTCCCTAATTCTTTTGCTATTTCTGCACGCTTATTTAGGTCGTCGCAATTTTTATATTCAGAATTTAATTTTGCCTGCTTTCTTTTTAGCTTTTCTTCTGCTATCATCCAAATGCACTCATTAAAATATTTTTCTTCCACATTTTCGTAAAGACTAAAATTATAATTTATCATGTTGAGTAACAGCTTGTCCTCACTTGTGCCTTCAAGGTCATATAGCGAAGAGAGAGGCATATTTAGCTCTATTATCTTCAAATATCGTTCGTAACCATCCAAAAGCTTATAATAATCAATTTGATTATTGACAAAATCTTTATGATGTAACAACGAAGATAAAATAAATTCTACCGCTTTGACATTTCCAGCTTCTACGCTCTTTGCTTCCTCTTTTTCTTTCTTAGGTTCTTCTACCTTTATCTTTCCACCTAAGTCGCGCCGTAAAACTTCAACAGGAATAAGAGTTAAATCTCTCACAATGTCAAGATATGGTTCCCTCTCAATGTCAAGTTCAAGTTTTTTAATTTCAGCTAGTATCACTTTAACAAACTTGCCCTTTTCTTCTGGCTTGTTTAAATCAAACTGCTTTTTATAATATGCAATTAGATAATTCATATATGGTTCTGCGCTGTCAATCATCTTTTCAAGTTCTTCTCTTCCAAGGTTATTTAGCACCTCATCCGCATCTTTACCGCCATGGAGCGATGCTACTTTTAAATCGACACCTTCTCCTCTAAATAGCTCTATTGCCCTAAGTGTCGCTTTCTCTCCCGCGCCATCATTGTCAAAGCAAAGCACGATATTTTTTGAATAACGCTTTAATTCTTGAATGTGGTCTTTTGTTAATGCTGTTCCCATACACGCAACCGTATTTTTAAAGCCCCCTTTATGCATAGCTATAACATCCATCTGACCTTCTACCAAGATGATTTTGCTAAGTCCCTCTTGCTGTTTAAGCTTCTTTAAGAGATTTATGCCAAACACCACTTTGCCTTTCTGAAATACAGGCGTTTCTGCCGTGTTTTTATACTTTGCAAAATCCGTCTTTTGAAGAGCTCTGGCGCTAAAACCTATACACTCATTAAAGGCATTAAAGATAGGAAACACAAGCCTTCCAGCTAAAACATCGAAAACTCTGTCGTTCTTTTTACCACAAATACCAGCGGTGACAAGCTCATAATCAGAATACCCTTTTTGATGAAGATAGTCTACAATGTCTGTCCAATCTTTGCTGTATCCAATCTTAAAGTCGATAAGCTCCCGCCTTGTGAATTTTCGCTTCTTTATGTATTGTTGCGCTTCAAAGGCATCTTTACTATATAGATTTTCTTCGTAATGTTTTTGAGCTAATAGAAGCGCCCCTAAAAGTCTTTCTTTAAGTTTCTGCTTCTTGCCCGCTTCTTCGCTTGAAACAAGTTCTGGAACTTGCATGCCAGCCTTGTCCGCCAAAAGCTTTACCGCATCATAGAAGTCAATATTTTCCATTTTTTCCACGAACTTGATGACATCTCCGCTCTCTTTGCAACCAAAGCAATAATAAATTCCGTCCTCTGCGTTTATAGAAAAAGAGGGCGTTTTCTCATTGTGAAATGGACAGCACGCCCAAAAACGCCTACCTTTTTGTTCTAGGCGCAGATAATTAGACGCAATACTGACCAAATCACTTTTCCTTTTAAGCTCTTGTAACCACTCAACAGAAAAAAATTGCAATACTATCTCCTAAAATTCCGCTTTAACCCTATTATACCACAAATAAAAGGAATTTCCTTTAAATTTACCAAAAAAATGTCCGAAAATAGGGACATTTTGTTTTGTTTATATAATTGTCAGCCTTACAATAAGCATTTTATATAAAAATTTCGACATTACAACATGATTTTTAAGCTATATACCCTTATAAAGTTGCAGGTTCTTTATCTTTATACTTAGAAGAAAGAGGCTCATGTCCATCAAGCAAGGCATCAAACACAGTCTTTGCGCAAACAGGTAGTTCAGGAAGATTGTTTTTCTTCATATAATTTAATGCATCTTCCGCGCATCTTTCTATATCTTCTTTGCCAGCTGTGCGATTTGTCTGTTTGTTGGTTATGCTTAAAATTTCTTTTCTTGACATAAAAGAAAGCACATTGTCTTTATTTAACCCTCCTAGCCTCTCATAACTCTCAGAATAATTTACATTCCACGACCAATTAAAATTGGTTGAAACGATGTCACGCACCTTTTCAATATTCTTAGACAATCCAACTAAAACTTCCAAATTTTCGCTCTCATCTTTATTTAATGATATTTTCTTAGCTTTTGCTTGGAGCTTTTTTCTAGAATTATCTACAACTTTACCAAATTCAACTATACAGTCATAAATATTTCTTGGCGGAATGGTAAAGATTTTAAAATAATTCGTTCTATTGATATACTTTATTCCGTCTTTATCTACGGATGGCACCGATAACGCATCCTTAGTTTCCATAAGCTTATCATAGAATTTCTTTAAAACAACCTTATCTTCTTCTTGCAGTTTTCCAGCGTTAGCATTTCTAATCGCCGCTAAAATATTAGCATATTCTTCGCCAAATTTCCCTTCACGCGTAGAGGTATTTATCATTTTATTATAAACATCCTCATCATGTAAATACTTAGCTCGATAGATATAATTCGCTATCTTTGATTTTATCTCATCACTGAGGTTTTCTTCGTATTCACCAATGACTGTTTCTAGAAGCTTCCATTCGCGTTCTACAACAGCTTTATCTGCACTATAAAAATTAGCTATACTTGTGTTGTATTTTTTATAGAAATTTTCAACATAATCTTTAACAAGCGAGCAGTATACTTTCGCCAAAAACTCTTGATGCTCTGCGCTCACTTTATGCTCATCTTGTGTAACAAAAATATCTGGCATGTTAGAACCCTTATCTAGTTGAACTATTCCATTACTTTTTAACCAATCAACAAAAGTTGTTCGCACTGTCTTTCCAGACTTCAAATTAGACATATCAATGAACATGTGCTTTGGAAATCTCTCTTCCAATCTTTTCACAACCAAATTGCCTAAATATTTATTGACAGCATTCTTATATTCTGACCCTTTCAATTCGCTTAATGAATTAAATTCTTCTATTTCGTCACCTTTAATTAGGTAATTTTTTAAAAAGTCTGCTATGATATTTTGTGTGTACTTAATCCTGCTTTCGCAAACCTCTAAAAATTTGATTGCTTCCTTCTCTTGGCCAATTTCAACATATGACTTATAGATGGAATAAGGAAGCAAAGTGATATCTTGAATTTTACCGCGAATAAGCATTCCATAGAGCTCATTAAAATTCCCTTCCTTGTCATCTTGCGATAACTTCATTTTATCTGCACACTTATAATTGGTGTTATGGCTTATAAAGTCATCATATAAGATATTCAAATCTAAGACTGTATATTCCGCTTCCTTTTTGCCATTACTAAAACATTTCTTTTGGTCATTAACACTAAAACAAGTCAAATCAAATTCTTTCACAATCCACCTCACTAACGCATATAATTCTAGCATAAAAAATATTATATGTCAACCCGAAAATTTCTTATATTTTGCTTTTGCAATAATAAAAAGCCTTCGTTTGAAGGCTTTTTATTAATATACCTCTTCTTCCTTTGGCTTAGGCTTATCTTCAATCTCCACAACTAGCGCCTCTGTTGTAAGAAGTGTTGCAGAAACAGATGCAGCATTAATAAGCGCTGAACGAGTCACTTTTGTTGGATCTAGTATGCCTTTCTTAATGAGGTCGCCATATTCATTTTTAAGAGCATCAAAACCATATGCGCTCTTATCAAGATTTTCATAAATTTTATTTACAACGACCCCTCCGTCAATGCCAGAATTTAGCGCAATTTGCCTAATTGGTTCTTCCACTGCTTTTAATACGATACTTGCGCCCGTCTTTTCATCCCCTTCTAACTTATCAACAAGTTTTTTAAGAGCTGGTGTAGTTTTTAAAAGTGCCACACCACCGCCTGGAACAACTCCCTCCTCACTTGCCGCTTTTGTGGCAGAAAGCGCATCTTCTATTCTCAGCTTTTTCTCTTTCATTTCCACTTCGGTTGCTGAACCAACCTTTATAACAGCAACGCCACCAGAGAGTTTTGCAAGGCGCTCTTCTAGCTTCTCTTTGTCATAATCGCTTGTTGAAAGAGCTATTTGTTCTTTTATAGATTTAATTCTTGCTTTTATTTCCTCTTTGCTTCCTGCGCCTTCAACAATCGTTGTCTTATCTTTATCTACTCTAACCATTTTTGCTCTACCAAGGCTGTCGAGCGAGAGCGTTTTAAGGTCAAAGCCTAATTCTTCACTGACAAAGATGCCACCTGTAAGTGTGGCTATGTCTTGGAGCATAGCTTTTCTCTTATCACCAAAACTTGGAGCTTTAACTGCCACCACATTAAGTGAACCACGAAGCTTGTTAAGAATGAGTGCAGTGAGCGCTTCTCCCTCAACATCATCAGCGATAATAACCATCTTCCCGCCGACCTTGACAAGTTGTTCTAAGATAGGCAAAATCTCTTGTATCGAAGAAATCTTACGGTCTGTGATTAAAATATAAGCGTTATCAAGCTCTGCCAGCATCTTTTCAGTGTTTGTGCACATATACGGCGATAAATAACCTCTATCGAACTGCATACCTTCAACTACTGATAACTCTGTGTGCATTGTCTGGCTTTCTTCTACTGTAATCACTCCGTCTGAGCCTACTTTCTCCATTGCTTCTGCAATAAGCTTTCCGACCTCTTCATCACCAGCAGATATACTTGCCACCTGTTCAATATCTTTTGAACTATTAATAGGCTTACTTATCTTTTTAAGTTCCTCGGTTGCCACATCCACAGCTTTGAAAATACCTTTTTTCAAAATGATAGGATTAGCGCCTGCTGTGAAGTTTTTGAGCCCCTCGCGTATAATTGCCTGCGCAAGCACACAAGCAGTTGTTGTTCCGTCACCTGCTACATCATTTGTTTTAACAGATACCTCTTTAATTAGCTCTGCGCCTAAATTTTCGAATGGATCGCATAATTCAATTTCCTTTGCAATTGTTACACCATCATTTGTAATTAATGGCGAGGCAAACTTTTTGCCAAGCACCACATTTCTACCCTTAGGTCCGAGTGTTATTTTAACAGTGTTTGCAAGCTTGTTAACGCCTGCCTCCAATGCCTTTCTTGCACTTTCCCCTTCTAAAATCTTCTTTGCCATAATTCCTCCACTTATTCAATTATTGCAAGTATGTCATTTTGTTTCAAAACGATATACTTCTTCCCTTCAAATGTAATTTCAGTGCCACTGTACTTGCTGTACAACACTTCTTGTCCAACCTTCACAGCCATTTTTACTTCTTTTCCGTCAACCATGCCACCTTCGCCAACAGCTACAACGGTTGCAAGTTGTGACTTTTCTTGCGAAGCGGTAGGAAGTATAATTCCGCTCTTCGTTTCCTTGTCAGCTTCCTTTGGTAGTAAAACTACTCTATCAAAAATAGGTTTTATTTTCATAAATATCACACTCCTTTTACCATACAAATTATAGTCGTTTGCAAAATAAAAGTAAAGTAAATATGTCAACGAATGAGAAAATATTGTCGATTTGGCAATCATTTAATATTTTCTTTTTGGCATATTCGTGCATAATCTCTAAATATCTCTGGATACTTTTGAACACCAAGACTTGCCACCTTTGATAAGCGTGTTTTAAATTCATCAAACTGCTCATCTTTCCAGCTTCGCGAAGCTTTTTCAACTTTCGCACCAACAGCATCAAGCTTTAATTTAAAATAGGATGCAAGACTTAAAAACTTGTCATTGTCCGTAAAACTTTTATCATTTACAATAGATAAATAGACATTATTTTTTAAATCTATCTCTTCAAAAGGAAGTTCATCCTCTCGCTTCATGAAATTAAAATAACCCAGCTTTGCCATATACGAATTTAAATCACCGTTTAAATTATTTAGATACTTTGTAACCACATTCTTCATCCTGCAACTTTCTTCTTTTGTTGTTAAGGTATATTTATTTTTAAACCACTCATTAAATTTATCTAAATTTAACGCCGATAATACTGCGATTAACTGTAAGTTTAAAATGTGTAATTGTATAACGCTATCTCTTGCTAGGTCAAAAGCCTCAATACTTCCAACGCGAATATTTTTATATGGTCCTTTTAACATAAACACCTCTAAAAATATATATGCATTAAGTATTTTTATGTTTATTTAAAGGTTATGTTTGTTTTAAATTATATATCAATCACATTTTAAATTTTAAATATGTCCTATTAAAAAAACTAGCATTGCTAGTCTTTAAAATTCTCTACTTTTGCCTTTGTTATCATCTAATACGACTATGTTTTTACTTAAAAAATTAGACAGTGCCTCATCTTCATCCATGCCATTTTCTTCTATTTTTTTAATTTCAGTTACCGCATTATTGGATAAATAATATCTATCATCTCTTCTTTCAAAATTTACATTGCTACTCAATAGTCTTATTACATCTTTGCTGTCTGCATCTTCATCAATAAGCTTAATATCATCCAAGCCAACATTTATATCTTTTAAAACTGTTTCATCTCCTATTTCGCCAATGAAAGACCAATATTCATAACTAGACATCAAAGCTTCTTTTATGATATTTTCAATTGTCACTTTTTTCTCCTTTCTCTATAAAATATTACTAAATTATATCAAGCTTTACTCAAATAATCCAAAAGCTTTCTGGTCGAGGTGGCGGGGTTCGAACCCACGGCCTCACGGTCCCGAACCGTGCGCGCTACCAACTGCGCTACACCTCGAAAGAGAAATTACATTTCCCTTTTATCTCTATCTTTTAAAGATAGTTCAATTAGCAGTCTATTAGTTTTCGCTACATTGCGCTCTTTCCCAAAATCTATTTCTCTTAGATACGCTTTAAATCGCTCACTGCCACCAACCTTATATGGTAATTTTATATTATTTACATCATAATTTCTTATAACTTTATTAAATGTAGGGTCAACAAGCACCCATTCTTCGTTATAAAAACATTCGCAAAAGAAATGACCCCTATAAGCTTTGACATTGTTATCTAAAACAAATTCCTCTAAAAAATGTTCATCGGCAGTTTCCAAAATCGCGGTTGGAATTCCTATTTGGCGTGCCATAGTAGCAAAAACAAGGGCATTGTCAGCACAACCTGTTGTCCGTTTACTCTTCCATACCTCTTTGGCAGTTCGGCGAAACTTGTGTTTAGCCCGAAACTCATCATCCTCAGCGTATTTCAAATATTTATTTATATAACCGATTAAACTTTCAAGTTCAGTGCGATGCGCCGAATTGACTTCTTGGTCCGATTGAACTTTTTGAAAAACAATTGTATCGCGCAAAAAAGGAGTTGTCATTTTACCACTACTTAAATATTTTTTAACATCACTAGTTGTGTTTAACTTCTCCATAATTTTCTCCACACAAAAGGCAATAGTATTATAACACAAAATTTTTTAAATACAAAAGTGGCGCGAGTTGCGTTTGGTCGCATAAAGCGCGAAAACAAGCGAAAATATGAGTTTTTTGAGTTTACTCAAAAACGAATAAATAGCGCAGTTTTCGCGCTATGGAGCGGATAATGGGAGTCGGACCCACCTCTCAGGCTTGGGAAGCCCGCATACTACCGATGTACTATATCCGCATAACTGAGCTAAATGCTCAGTGAAGTTTTTAACTCGCAATATATTATTGCTAAATACATCAATATTTTTATTAATCTAATATTTTTTATTAATATTTAGTCTTATTTTAACTCATTTTATGAAACTAAGCTCACTCTTGAATGTTTGGCGGAGTGACAATTGGACCTACCGCAGAATTAATAGTAATTTCTGTTATAAGATTTGAAATATAGCCGAGCGCAATTTTAACTTGTTGACTATTTCTAATATACCCCTTAGGGTCATCAAGACGAGAAAATTCAATTGAATCTACTGGTATATCTACGCTCATTGTAACAGAAAGCTTTAATAAACTTGCAGGGCTTACTAATAAACTTCTAGTCATGGTCACTCTAACAATTTCCTCTGTAATTTTTTTTACATCAATGTAGTCCTCAGGCTTAATATTGACCATAACTCCGTTTTGAGGATTTTGCAATTTGTCATACACAATTTTTTCTAGCATAGGCTTAACCAAATGCGGTTTAATAACTTTTTCTTCCATAAAAAACTCCTTGGCTTAAATATAGCTAGGAGTATTTTATCACAAATCAATATAAAAAACAACAAAAATCAAAAATTTTTATTTGTAGAAAAAATTTTTTCATTATGAATAACTGATGGATGATTTGACTTTAACCTCTTTGCGCGCTTGTGATATCTAAGTGCCTTTTTGATATCGCCTCGATTATAATATATGACGCAAAGATTAATAGAAGGAATAAAATTGTAATAATCCACTAAGACAAAGCCACCTTTTGCAACATTTAACTTGCATTTTAAGGCTAATAGGTAGTAATATTCTGCCTTTTCATAATCGCCTTCGCCAAGAAACATATTGCCTAATTGTGATAAGATTTCAGCACGCGGTAGGTCATAGAGAAAGCTCTTAAATAAGCTTTCTAAGGCATTATTTTTATCATTCAACATCGTAAAGCACTGAGAAAGATTTAGACATGCCTCAATTTTATTTTCCACCCAAGCATCTTTTCTATCTAAAAACTCTAAAAACACATTGATAGCCTTTTCGTAATAGGCATTGTAATAAAGTTCCCTAGCGTAATAGAACATAGCACGCGCGGAAAGTTTTTCTCCTTTAAGAATTCTTCTTTCATAAATTTTAAGATTTCTATCGCCTCTCGGATTATCACTTTTGAAATGATAGATATTTATTTTCTCATGAAGCCCCTTCCCATGTGGCACAATAACCTCATGGACAGGCTCAACCCAATTAAAGGTGCCGTCATTTTTTAAAATTCTCTCTCTTTCAAAGACAAATGTAGGCTTAAACTTTTCATCAAAGCCAGTCACATAGTTTAGATACAGAACATCAAAATTCGGTGCATCTTGTTTTAGTTTCAAAATTTTTTCTATGTCTTTTGGAAAGATATAGTCATCGGCATCGAGCCACATATTATAGTCACAAGTAGATTTTGAAAAGGCATAATTGCGTGCCTTAGAAAAATCATCACACCACTCAAAATCAAAGATTTTGTCAGTGTAGTTTTGTGCAATATTTTTTGTATTATCAGTAGAGCCAGTGTCGACAATAATTATCTCATCTGCAAATTTTTTGACACAGTCAAGTATCCTCGATAAAACTTTTTCTTCATTTTTAACAATAAAACAACAACTAAGCGTAAAACTCATACTACAAAATATGCTTGTAATCGACATCGTGTTAAAATTGACTTTTATCTTTAAAAGTGATATATTAAAGCCATGAAAACTTGTGAGGCATGTCCGCGTCATTGCAAAGTAGATAGAAAACATAGCGCGGGCTTTTGTAATGAATTAGATGAGATAAGAATAGCCAAAGTTATAGATAATTTCATGTGGGAAGAGCCTTGTGTCACAGATAAAAAAGGTGTTTGTGCTATCTTTTTTTCGGGCTGTAATTTAAAATGCTCCTATTGTCAAAACTATGAAATTTCAAGAGGCAAAGTGGGAAAAATTTATAGCGAAAATGGTTTTATTGAGCTTTTAAAAGAAAAAGAAAAAAATAATTCATATTTTGACTTTATAACTCCAACGCATTTTTCAAATGCAATATTAAAGGCCTTAGAAAAATATCAACCAAAAATACCAATCATCTGGAACTCCTCGGGCTACGAAAGCGTAGAGATGCTAAAAAAACTTGATAGATATATTTCAATTTATTTACTTGACTTTAAATATATGGATGACGAATTAGGCAGAAAGCTTAGTCATGTTTCAAACTATGCAGGTGTGGCAAAAGAAGTGTTAGATTTTTGTGCAAAAAAGAAAGATGTTTTTTGTGATAACCTCATGAAAGAGGGATTAATTTTGCGTCATCTTGTTATCCCTGGCGAAATTAAAAATTCGCTTGACACACTTGAATATTTAGCTTCAAAATATAGCGATAGATTTGTAAGTTTAATGTCGCAGTTTACGCCAACTCCGCTTAGCCCAATAAAAAGAAAGCTAACGCCACTTGAATACAAAATTGTAGAAAGCAAATTCCTAAAAAGTTTTAAAAACGGCTATATTCAAGATTTTGATAGTGCGAGCGAAGATTTTATTCCGAATTTTTCGGAATAAGACAAATTTTGTTGACAATTTTTGACAAAATGTATTATTCTACTACTAATAGTTAAACTATATATGGAGGAATTATGACAACAAAAAGGTTTATCTTGTTAAGTGTCATTTTTAGCATTTTAGCAATCGTCTTTTTTGTGTTGTTTGAACTGAATTTTATTAGTAACTTGACGCTATACCTTGCCTTAGTATACATTGCTTTCTTCACTGGACTTGCCCTATACTACAATGCGGTAAATCTTAAACATTCATCAAAAAACATCTCTTCTACTATTACTCTTACAATATCGCTAGTTATTATACTTGCCTCCATTGCTCTTTTAATATATGGCTTTGTCACAGGCAATATTGACCTTTGGTGGAATGTTTAATTTTAAAATTTAAAAATCTAAAAAACTCTCTTTATTTAAGAGAGTTTTTTATGTAGATTAATACATTGACATAGCAGCGCCCAAAACAGCAAAATAAAAGATTATCACAATCACAACTGCCACTACCGCTGTCACGCCAAAAGTCCAAGCCCATGCTTTTATAAAAGTCTTGCGTGCAACTGTACCCTCAGGATAGATACATATTCCGATGATTAGCCCGATTATACCTAAAAATAATCCAAGCACAACACCGATACCAGTTTTGCTTTCATTATACTTAGACTGCGGATTGTTATTCATGTTTTCATCCATATTTTTAACCTCCTTTTAATAATCTCACCTTATTGTAATCCCCCCCCCACTTTTGTCAAGTGATTTTACAAAATTAGTTAAAAATTTAGTTATTCATTTTAAATACATAAAAAAGAGAAGAATTCAATCTTCTCTTTTAACTTTTTTTGTTTCGCATACCGAAAAAACTTTTTACGAATTTAATTTTTTAACCTCTTCAATTAGCGCTTCAAGCTTAGAATTTATTTCGGAAATTTTGCTTTCGCTTTCCTTGCCTTTGGCATGTTCGGCTTCACTTTGCAATTTTTCAATCTCTTTGGTTATTTCTTCACGCCTCTCATCATTATCGGTGAGATTTGCTTCTTCTAAATTCTTAATGGCAACTTCAAATTCTCTATTGAGGTTATCTCTCATTTCGCTTAACTTATTGCGCTCTTCGTTTATCTTTTTGTTGATTTCTTCAAGGTCGGTATTCTTTCTAGGTCTGCCACGCTTACCTTTTGGCTTTACCTCAGTTTCTGCAACAATCTTTCTTGGACGACCGCGTTTCTTTGGCTCAGTTTTAGGCGTTGCATCCTCTTCTACTATTTGATTTTTTCTAGGTCTCCCTGGTTTTCTTTTTGTGGCAGGAGTTTCTTCCTTCACAGGTGTCTTTCTAGGTCTACCACGCCTACCCTTAGGTTTTTCTTCTGTTTCCTTTACTATCTTTCTTGGACGCCCTGCTTTTTTCTTCGGTTTTTCTTCGGCAGGTTGTTCGTTCTTATCATCCTCAACTTTGACTATTTCAAATTTTGCTTCTTTAACATTTTCGTCAGGAAGAACAATTTGAGGCTCACTTACTTCCTCTTTCTTATCTTGCTGTTCTTGCTCTTTGTTTTGTTCATCTTCTTTATAGTCATTCTTCTTACTGCTATTTACAACTTCCACATCTTTGTCGATATTTTCAATAACATTTTCTGCTACATTGAAAATATCGTCCTTTTCAGAAACATCATTTACATAATCAAAGGCGTCTAAACTGTCAAGATTGATAACTTTCTTCTCTTCTTTATCTTCTTTCTTTTCTTCCTTTCTTATAAAGTTACCATCTGCATCATAGACATTGCCCTCGGTGTCATGGAACAAGCCATCTTTATCATAGTAAGTTCCGTTTTCATAAACAAAATTACCATTTTCGTCATACTTACCCGCTGGCGTGTTTTCCTCGGCTTGCGCATCATATTCACCTTGATGTGTGTTTTTAAGTTTAATTTCGAGTTCAGCAATCTGCTCTTGTTGTTCTTCATTATTCTTCTTTAAGCTATCTAACCTATCTGCGAATGCAGTAGTCACAACCTTTTCCGCACTTACACAGAAATTGTTGAAGAAAGTTTGATATTCACCAAGCATAACTTGCTCAACATTTTTCTTGCTGTCATCAAGGTCTTGTTGATAGCGCTTAATTTCCTCTTCAAGTTCATTCTTCTCTAAGAGATATCTTGCGCGTTGTTGTTCAAACTCTTGTTCCAATTGCTCTTGCTTTGCAATTTCCTGTGTCTGTTGCTTTCTTAAATAGTTGCTTTCAATTCTGTTAGTAGTTTCTTCTTGCTGTTGAAGAAGTCTGTCCACATTTTCTTTGGAGGCTTGAAGTTTATTTTGATAATCTTTCTGCACATTATCAAAGTTTTTCTTACGCGTGTCTAATTCGCTTTCAAGTTGTGCAATTCTGACAAGCATCTTTTCTTTCTTTTTAAGATAAATTTCACTCTCTTTCATAGCTCTGTCAAGCACAACGGAACCGTTTACACCAACTGAGGAAAAGTCATACTTTTCATACTCAACATCGTTCTCTTTTGCCTTGTTGAATTCCTCTTTTTCGCGTCTAGCTTTGAAATCCAAAAATTCGCGAAGCACTGGTTGTCCTTTTTCAATCTCTTGTGGAGTGAAGAGAATTTGATAGTCAATGTATGATGGCAAATCAACGCAAGCATTATCCATAAATCTTCCAAACATAGAAACGCTTTGATAAAGAGAATTTAATAGTGCATTTTTTCTGGCACGAAGATAGATTGCGAAAATTAAATTTAAAAGATAAATAAGAGCGATGATGAATACAGCGCCTGCAAGCACATCGGCGGTCATAACATTTCCAGCAGGATCTAAAACTATAAAGAATACGGCCATGATGATTGCCCAGGCAATGCTGATAAGGTTTAGATTTTTAATATTGGAATTATAGGAAGAAGTTTTAAGAGGCTTTTCCACTAAGTTCTCTGACGACATATAAGAGGAAGGAGACCCCTCACGAAAAAGTATGTATTGTTGCCAGAAATAGCATAATCTTTTTGGACCTTTTGCCTTTAACATATCATTAAATTCCCGAATATTCTCTTCGGTTATCACTTTGCGTTCAAAAAGCCAAAAGTTTACCTTGTCTAGCGTTCTATTAAGACATGCTTCATACGAAAAAGCAGATTTGATGAGAAAGAAAAGCACGATTAATGCTTCAACTGCTATTGCGATAATGAAAAGCACATCCTCAGAAATTCTTGGGGCTATGTCACCTAAAAAGTCAACAATCCCCGTTACGATATCTAACATCATGGCGATATCCCTCCTTGATAGACTTAGTATAGCACAAGAAAAAAATAAATACTAATAATTTTCAATATTTTTTTAAATATTTTTTGATTATTTTTTTAGTATTTATTTTAATCGATAATTTTTTTATATTTTTATAGCGATTTTTTACCTTATAAAAATATTTATTCCTCGGTAATTTCTATTAAATCGGTGTATTTTAAATTTAATAAAAACATTTTTTCCACTTTAACACCAAGCCCGCTTTCTATTGCGTTTTTATATAAATAAAGCTGTGTCTTATATCTATTAATTAATTTTTGTCTATTTTTTGTGGAGGAATATTTGTAATCAATTAAAGTTGCTCTATCGCCATTAACAACAAATAAATCCACAACGCCTTGCACCAAAATATCATCCTTTATCTCAACATTTTTAATAAGATTTTTAAGCGCATCTCGCATCACAAATTCCTGTTCCTTATAAACATCCCCGAATGCTACGAACGGCTTTAAAAGTTCTATGTTTTTGTACAATAGATTTAAATCAACTTTATCTTTGATTAAACTTAAAGAAGTATCGAAATATTTTTCTAAATCTTTACAATTTTCAATCTCATTAAAATCAATGGTCTTTAAGGCTAAGTGATAGGCATTGCCAATTTCTACTGCATCTAGGCTTACTTCAACCATGCTTGAAGGCAAGAATACTTCCTGCTCCTCATATTTTTTCGTCAAGCTCGTCACAGAATTTTTATAGGCAATATTTTCTTCATTTTTAAAACGGTAATCAAACTCTAAATATTTTTTTATTTCCTCTTCTTGCTTCTCATCCCCCTTGCCAAAATTTCTCGACTTAGCTTCTACCTTAAAATCTTCCACTTCGGTTATGAGATTGTAACTTACTGCTCCCTTCACTAAGCTTTCATCCTTCAAAAAAGTTTCTATCTCATTCGGGCTTAATGAAGCGAAAATATAATCAAAATAACAATCGAATTTTATTGAAAACGGATTTTTATATTCTCCGATCAAATATAGCCTATTTTTCGCACGCGTCAATGCCACATAGAAAATCATCATCTCTTCTTGAAAACGCTTCTGTTCGTCTAAGTATCGTATTGCAAGAAGTTTTACCGTCTTCTCTTCCTGTCCTTCCTCATAGCGTTTTACAGCGATGCCAAGATTTTCGTCCATGGCTATTTCGCCGTGGCGTTCTTGCTTTTTTAAACTTTTGCCCGCCCCTATTATGATGACGACAGGATATTCCAGCCCCTTTGTCTTATGAATGGTGGTGAGAAGTATCGCATTCTCTCCGCTCGCTTCCGTTCCATCCTCAATATCAACATTTTCAAAATAAGAGATGAGGGAAGGTAAATCGTAGTCATAGGTAGAATTTTCTATCTCATCTAAAAATTTAGTTACAGACGCGCGGAGCGACTTTTCATTTATATAGGCGTAATAGTCAGTTTTATCAAAGAGTAATTCAAACGCTCGTCTATATCCATAGATAATTCCGTCTTTCTTAAACTCCTCTAAAAGCGCTATCGCATCATTGTCTTTAACTTCCTCGTAAAGGTTCTCGCCCTTTCTTAGCGCAAATATATCATCTTGATTTAATCTGCCAAAGTTTGACATTAAAACTGACAGGAGAGCAATTTCGTCATCATGGTTAAGCGTCACTTTTAAAATGTTTAAAAGTACCTCGATTTCTGGTGTGTCTAGTAGATTTTTCTTCTTATTCGCTACCACTGGAAAGCCCTTTTCTTTCAAATACTCCGAAAGACGATTAAAAAACGGAGAACGACTGCGCGAAAGAATTGCTATGTCCTTAAATTCGCATTGCCTATAAGCTTCAAGTTCAGGGTCATAGATTTTCGATTTTAATGCCTCCTCCACGCGCGCTAAAACAACTTGAAGTTCTTTTTTAAATTCGTTTGAGGAAAGGGTTGCCTCTTTGACGCTATAAACCTCCTTTGATTCCTCTTCCTCCACAGCATCAGGAACGACCATATCAACAACAACCACACCATCATCTTTAAAGTCCTTTTTAGCTTCAAGCATAGAGGTGTTTTTATAGTCAATGCTGGAATTTTCTTTCGTCATAGCATCTTTAAAGAGGTCATTTATAAAATTTAAAAGCTTCTCGCTTGTGCGAAAATTCGATTTTAAAAAGAGCGCCTCATCTTCCTCGCCAATCGTGAAATCTTCAACATCCTTTAAAAAGATTTTTGAGCTTGCAAGTCGAAAGCCATAAATACCCTGTTTTGCATCGCCAACCGCGACAAAGTGAGAATTTTTAGCAACCGTCTTGACTATTCGCTCTTGGAGGCTATTGGTGTCTTGATATTCGTCAATAAAGACATACTCAAATTTTTCATTGAATAAATCGTTTGCAATAAGCGAAAGCATATTCTGCTCTAAATCCGAAAAATCCAAAATATTTTTGCTGTTTTTAAGTTTTTTGTATTCATCAGAAAAGGTTTGATAAAGTTTTATTAGCAGAATTTCAAGTTCGCCCTTTCTCTCTTCCTCTATTTTTTCAGCGCTTAGCGATAGCCCTTTTATGTCCTCAAAAAGCGATTGTAAGTCTTTTTTTATTCCTCTTAAAAGAGAAAGTTTTTCTTCGCCTATAACATTTGCGCTAGGAAGCCTTGGAAAGGTGTAAGTTTCTAAAAATTTTGCTTTATCTAACAGTGGGCCTCCTTTCATGCCACTTAATTTAAAATCAAAATCTAAATGCGCCTTTTCTACTTTTTCTTCTGCTACTATGCAAGCTCTATCTAGATTATTTTTTATCACCTCTTCCGCTTCATCAAAGATAGAACTCTGCCTTGTCAATATTTTTTCAATATAACTCTTTTTATCGGCGACCGCTTCCATCATGTCATTAACTTCCATGATAGCATCGAAAAGTTTTTGTTCGTTATTAAACGCGTAAAAGATAGTAAAGAACCTCTCATCATTTTTTAATTTTTTAAGGCTCTCTCTTATCGCCTCTTTTTTGAGCTTGTTAGATAAGTTTTCATCTGCAAGTGTAAAGTTTTCTTTCAATTTCAAAATATTAGCATATTTTTTTAAACAATGCTCGCAATAGGAGTGAATGGTTGAAATATTCGACACAGATAAATCATCTATCTGTTTTAAGATGAAATCATCTACCTTTTCTACGCTCTTTAAATTTTTTAATAGGCGCTCTTTCATCTCAATTGAAGCATTTTTGGTAAAGGTCAAAATTAAGAGTTTACGAATAGGCACTCTCTTTTCGCAAATAAGTTTGGTGATAAACTTTATCAAAACATAGGTCTTTCCGCTTCCCGCTGACGCTGAAACTATCAGATTTCGTTTGTCAAAGGAAAGCACAGCATCTTGTTCTTTAATCTCCATTAAAACTTCTCCTTTTCTTTCTTTCCATAGTTCCATCATATTTGCAAACGGACTTGTACGGACAGAATTTACACTCACCTTGAAGAGGCTTTGGCGCTATATACCCATCTTCAATCTCCTCTGTTGCCTTTTCAGAAACTCTCTGTGCATAGTCGAAATATTTTTGAAAATTGGTGATGAAATTGCCATACTTAAACTCAAAATCGTCCTTCTTCGCCTTTCTTTCTGCGCCGATTAAATCACTTCTAAATTTTTCTTCTTGCAAGCGGTAATCTGTGGCATAGACGATTTCATTGTCTTTTAAGGTTATACCATTTAAAAGTTTTGTCTTGTCGCCTATCTTTTTAAATTTATTTTTACAATCAAAGTAATACAGTCCCGCGCAAGTTTTCTTTAATTCTTCACACGCCACCTTACCATATAGAAGAAGTTGCAATTTTTTTCCATAGTATAAATCTTTTAAAATGCCGTCCACTTCTCCTGTTTTATAGTCAATTATTCTTAAATAGTTTTTGTAACTATCTATGCGGTCGATTATACCGACAAATTTTTTATCGGCAATTGTGCTTACCACCTTCTTCTCCACGCCAAAAACTACAAAGTCGCTCTGTTTTTGTTCATAGACTAAATTTAATAATAACGCCTTGCACTCTCTAAATAGATTGTGCGCAAATGCAAGGTTTACTAGCGTTGTTTCATCAAAATATTTTTCACATAAACTTTTAAATTTTCGCCTTAAAAATTCTTCCACATCTTTTTCTTGGAGCATCTTTATTTTATAGTTATTTTCTTCCACAAAAAGTTTATTAAGCTCATGCTTAAAACTTCCGATTTTGCGCTTATCTTCCTTTGCATATTCCTTTTCCTTTATTTTAAGGGTGTATGAAAGAAAGTGCTTAAACGGACAGGCAAAATAGCTTTCAAGCTCTGACGCTGAAATTTTGTCGCCTAGCGGATTGCTATTTAAATTTTCATAATCGAAATTAAACATGGCTTTATCTACAACCGCGTGAACAGAGCTTGCTGTCCTATTGTCAAGTGCGTCCATAATCTTCTTAAAGTTTTCTTCTGCGACACCCATGTTTGCTAGATGGAAGTTTAAAAGTTTAAGCTTCCCTTTTTCATCTAAGTCTGGTCTATTGAAATTTAAAAGCGAAGAGGTGGTTACCTCACAATGCTCACCAAAAACTTTGACTAAGTCATTGACAAAACTAGCCTTTCTTCCCTCACCACCAAGCGGAGTTGAGATAAATAAGTTACGCTCTGCATGCTGTAACACCTCAAATAGTTTAAGCCTATTACGCCTATTTATCACCCTGATTTCTGGCTCAATCTTTTTTAAATAATTAAGTTTTGATAAATCCTCATCTGTAATTAGCCCGTTATCTTTTTCTGTGCGTGGTAAGCGTGAGGCGGTTGCCCCTAAAACAAAGAGATATGGAGTGTCAGCAAAATAGCTTTTTGTGGCATCGCCAACATAGACAGCGTCAATAAAGGATGGCACGGTTTCCACCTTGATACTTTGAAAAATTGTGCTCATAAGTGTTCTAAAATCTTCAAGTGACAGATTTAGTTTTCTTAGTTTAAGGTCATCTAAAATCTTTTCAATATAGACAATCGCCTGTTCGTTTTCGCTTCGTTTTTGTAGGTCATAGATGTCAATATTTTCGATATTGTTCTTCATAAGTGTGACAAATTTTATAGCCATGAAAGTGTATTCTTCTAGCGTAGCATTAGGCTTAAAGCTATTAATCATATCAAAGATTTCATCAAGAGCATTAGAACGCGCACTAAAAGCTTTAATGCTGTCTATTTCATAATAATCCACCATTTTCAAAAGCGCTTCACTATCTTTGACATTTATAAAAGGTGAAGAAAGAAGATAGTTAAGCCCGTCTTTATTTATACCTGCTGTAAGCGACAACAGCTTCAAAAAAAACTTACTTACTGCAACATCACCAAGCGTTAAAGTGTAATCAGCATAGACTGGAATGTCATACTTTGAAAACAGCTTAGTTATATTTTTGAAATAGCTTTCTTCTGGCACAGCAATGGCAAAATCCTTAAAGCGTGCACCGCTATGAAGCATATATGTGATATATTTAGCTACAAATTCTAATTCATCATTTTCATCGCTTGCAATGATATTCACAAAATATGGCGAAGAGTATGCTTCCGTCTGCACAGAAAAGACATTTTTTAAAACTGCAAGTTTATCTTCGCTTAAATTTGGCGTCCTTTCCTGTACCTTAACCATTATTCCTCTTTCCCTTGCAAGGGCAAGCATCTTCGCGGTTGTGTCTGTTTCATATATGTAAGAATTTCCATAACCTAACGGCTTTGCTATGCCAATGGTGACACTTTTCACCTTTTTTGAGAGCGCACAGATAAATGAAAATATTTGACGAGAGAAGCTATCAAAATTGACAAAATATAGATTATATTTTGACAAATCAAAAAAATCGCTTTTCTCTAAGAAGAAATCTAAAAGTTTTGATAAATCTAGCTTGTCCTCCATTAATTTCAAGTATTCCTCGTATATAAGCCTAAGGTCATGCATCTTTTTAGAAAGCACCGCATCCTCACAGTCCTTTATATCTTCCACTTTAAGTTCACAGTTTAAAAACTCTTTTATGAGCTCTAAAACACTTATGGCAAGCTCTATACCATAGTTTTTAAAATATAAAAAGCTTGTTTCACATCTTTTTATAGCTTCATAGGTGTATAAAATTTCATCAAGCCCGCTTATACGCGCGTAATCGATGTTATGCTCTCTTAAAAGTTTTCCTGCAAGCCTTGAAATGCCGACAACCGAGATGTTGAAAGTGGCTTTTATATTTAAGACATCAAAAATTAAGCTCTCTGCCTGCATAGAAAAACTATCTGGCACAACAACCAAATTCTTTTCATTTAGATTTTTATAGTCAATCTCTTTAATCACCTCTTTTGTCGCCTCATAAAGAGTGGCAGATGATATGAATTTCATTTCCATATTTTTATTTTAACATA
>DVLK01000095.1 GCA_018715545.1 Candidatus Caccovivens faecavium
CGCACTGCAAATAAAGACTTATTTTAAACATTTTTGTTGAAAAGGAGGAGTTTATGTCATCACAAGATTTTTTATGGGTGTTTTTGCTGTCAACTTTAAGTTCTGCAAACAACACTAACCTTGCAACCAACACCAACATACTCTTGTTATTGCTCTTAGGTTTAAGCAACAATAATAACTGGAATGGGAACTGGAACAATAACTGGGGCGGATGCTGTTGCAGCAATGTTTTCCGTCAACTTGTTTAATTAAGCCTTTAATGATAAAATTAATAATGAAAATAAAAGATTTGTGTGAATGCATACAAATCTTTTTTTGTCACATAATATCTAAATAAAAAATATTTTGAAAATATTTTAAAAAAATTGTTAAAATTGTTTTGAAAATAATTTTTTATGTGTTATTATATGCATGTAATCAAATTTAAGAATAAAAATTCTTGTTTTGATAATGATAATAATTAATGGGAGGAAAAAATTATGACATGGTCGCAAGTAATTAGTGATATTGCTGATTATGACTGGCTTACAAAATTATTAGGTGCAGTAGAATGGATTTTATGGATTGCATTAATTTTAGTTGGTGCATGTGGTGCTGTTTATGCCATTTATATTGGTGTAAAGATGGCAAGAGCAGATAGCTCTGAACAAAGAGAGGAAGCAAAGAAAAGATTGATTAATATCATCGTATCGGTTGTTGTAACTATTGCGTTAATCCTATTCTTCAACCTTATTCTTCCATTGATTTTAGATAGTTTAGGCGTATTTGATAGTTACAGAGTTGATCCTGGTGAAGGCGGAAACGGTGGAACTGGCGGTTCATCACTCAATGCAATCATTAACACAGCAAGAGTTTTAATTGGTAGATAATTTTAACAAATAAAAAAACGAGGTATCCTCGTTTTTTTATTTTGTAGTAAAGAGTGAAAAGTGAAGGAAAACCTACGGTTTTCGGTGAAAAGTTATGGATGATTATATATAAATCAAAACTATTTTGCTCATACAATGACCCACTTTCATTTTCTAAAATCAATTTTTGATTTTGCGAACTGTAAAATTAAGTGAGTTATAATATATAAAATCATCCGCAATTTTTATTTTTTCTTTTTTATTTCTTATTTCCGCTAGGTTGTGTCATCCTGAGCGTAGTCGAAGGATCTAAAAAGACACGCTGATTTTCTGAGATTCTTCGACAGCGGACACTTCGTGTCCTTGCTCAGAATGACATTATAGGCTTGATTTATAAGATGATTTGAAAACTGTTGTGTAAAAGGACACAAAAAAATAATTCCACAACTCTTCACTCATCGTTTTCACTCTTCACTTTCTAATGTTCTTCGGTTTATAAGTTATTAAGCATCTCCTCTCTTTCTTTTAAAATCATTGCTTCAATAAACTCATCAATGTTTCCATTCAAAACGCCTTGTAGGTCATAGGAAGATAGATTTGTTCGGTGGTCGGTCACTCGTCCTTGCGGATAGTTATAGGTTCTAATTCTCTCGTTGCGGTTACCACGCCCTACCTGGCTTTTTCTGTTTTCATCATACTCGCTATCACGCTGTTCGCGGTAGTAATCATAGAGTTTGCTTCTTAAAATGTTCATTGCCTTTTCTTTGTTTTTAAGTTGGCTACGCTCATCTTGACAAGTCACCACAATGCCTGTTGGAAGGTGTGTAATTCTAATCGCTGACTCCGTTTTATTGACATGCTGACCGCCAGCACCACCACTTCGGTATGTATCGATTTTAAGGTCATTGTCATTTATTTCAAAGTCGATATCTTCAATCTCAGGAAGTACGGCAACAGTGGCAGTTGAAGTGTGAATGCGTCCCTGACTTTCGGTGTCTGGCACTCTCTGCACACGATGAACACCACTTTCGTATTTAAGTTTGGAATATGCACCTTTACCTTTAAAAAGCACTGTACATTCCTTAATGCCACCAAGTTCAGTTTCGTTTATATCTAAAATCTCCGTCTTCCAACGATTTTTATCAGCGTAGTGAGTGTACATTCTAAGAAGTTCCAAGCCAAATAACGCACTTTCTTCGCCACCCGCAGCGGAGCGAATTTCAAGAATAGCGTTGCTCTCATCATTCTCATCCTTTGGAAGAAGGAGTATTTTCATCTCTTCCACTTTCTTTTCAATCTGCTCTTTTAGTGAGGAAATTTCGCTCTCATAGAGTTTTTTCATCTCCGCATCACTTTCGGTCTTAACATCCTCTTCGCATTTGTCTAAGTTATTTGATAGCGATAAAAGTTCTTGGTAGGCATTTGCAATATCCTCCAAGGAATTTCTCTCTTTAACTAACTTTTTCCACGAACGATTGTCGGCAATAACCTCTGGCTTCATAACCTCTTCGGTCAGTTCGTCATAGCGTTCTTTTGACTTTCTCGTTTTTTCAAGTATTTCTTTATAGTTTTCCATAAACCACCCTATCAATTTTATTATAGTCTTTCACGACTTTAATCTCTTTAAAACCACATTCCTTCATAATCTTTTTAACAGCACTCGCCTGACCTCTGCCTACCTCATAGAAAAGCACGCCATTCTTTTTAAGATGCTTGACGCTTCCGTCAGTTATTTCACGATAAAAATTTAATCCATCTTCCCCACCGTCAAGAGCAAGTTTTGGGTCGCAAAATCTGACATTTGCATCTAGCTTTGCAAGGTCCTTTGTTGGAATATATGGCGGATTTGACACTATTATATCAAACTTTCTTCTTTTTTTCAAGTTTTCAAAGAGGTTGCTTTCAATAAATTCCACTTTGACATTGTGCTTTTTCGCGTTTCCCATGGCAACCTGCAAGGCTTGGCGTGAAATATCAAGCGCCGTAACACTTGCATCACTAAATTTTGCAAGCGTCACTGCGATCGCCCCACTGCCCGTGCCAACATCAAGCACCTTATCCTTTCTTTTGATGTTTTTCAAGACCTGCTCCACCAATATCTCTGTTTCCATGCGTGGTGTCAACACCTTTTTGTTGACATCGAAGCGAAGCCCGTAAAACTCGGTGTAACCAAAGATGTTATCCACACTTTCGCCATTCGCCCTTCTTGCAACTGCACGCATGATGTCGCGATATTCCTTGTCAGTCACACTTTCCACAAGTTTAACTTCCGCCCTATTTTTATTTAGAACTGTGGCGATTATCCAATCGGCGTCACTTGCATCCACCGATTGCAATTTATTTCGCACCTCCGCATACACCACAGAAAAAGGCTTTTTTCCATCGTTTTCCATAACATTTCTATCCTTTTGTGAAGTTAAAAATAGCACCTCCGTCTGAGCCGTCAACACCGTTTCCACATGAGTTAAAGACGGCCTCATCGTCACAAAGAAAGAGGTCACAAAGCAGAGTGATTTTATATAACTACATCCGCTTAGGTCAATAAGTTTAAGAATTTCATAGCATAGCATGATTGAAAGAAGTAGCACCGCCAAATTTATTAAGAAATTCAAAAAGAAATTGTAACTTGCACCTATCAATGTTACCACAAAAATATCTAAAAAGAAAACAAAAACAAGGTAGTTTAAAAAATTTAATGGTTCGCAAAGCCCTGACTTATACTTTCCCCTACAATCTTCGCCGTAGATAGACACAAGGTCGCATGCCCTATTAAAGCGAAGAAACTCTCGAACCACCGAAAAACTTTTAAGCATAGTTAAGATAATTGCAAGAAGTATCAATCGAAAAAAAGCAATGATAAAATTTCTTAGGAGCGTATTTCCCTCAGGTCCGACAATAAAATAACCAAGTTTGCCTGGAAGATAGCCGATGACTACTCCCGCAAAGACAATACCAATAATTCCACTTAGTATGGATAGAATGACAAGATAATCTTTTTTCTTTTTCTTCTCACTCATCCTCTCTGACCACCAAAGCGAATGAAAAAGCATGAGCATTCCAAAGATAAAAAACTGTAAGCCTCGCGCAAAAGGAAAGTGCCAATAAATTATCTTGTTCTTAGTTCTAGCGCTCCAAAGCTTTCGTGCGCCACCTGCGTCTATGCTGGACAAAGCCTCATAACCATTTCTCATACAAACCGCACCATTTGAGGTCGGAAAAAACATCATTTTTTCTTTCTTTTTCATATGATAATTATTTACTTAAATTTATTTATTAAAAGAAAAATACATG
>DVLK01000096.1 GCA_018715545.1 Candidatus Caccovivens faecavium
GACACTCAGTTTTCCGTCTATGTATCCGTAACCATACGTTGTCATGCGATTCGCCATATTACCCTCCCAATCGGTAATTCAAGACCGCCTTTGAGCCTGAAACAAATATCACCGTTCTGCTCACCTATCACGCACTCAACAATACGGTCGAACAGATCTTCGGAAAACTCCTCTATTATTCCGTCATACTCATCGAGCGCCCGTTTTATCATTCGGAACTCCTCAATGCACTTCTCGTTCTCGTCCTCGCGCAACAGTTTTAATCTTCTGCTGCGAAGTTCTGTGATTTTTTTCTTGATTTTATCCGTCTTTTCGAGGAAGATTGCCTCATCCATAACGCCGTTTGCATATAGGCCTGCGTAAGATTTGCTCTGCGTAGAAAGTGTCATAATCTCCCCGTCAATCGTGGCAATGGCATCCTCTCCACTCGTTATCCTGATTCGCAACTGTTGTAATTGCTGTATCATTTCGTCAAGAATAAACTTCTCGTTTTTCTTCAGCCTATTGACCATGCAAACGAACGCCTTACGCATCTCCCTGTCTTTTACCGGCGGCGATACGCATACGTCAAGGCTATGTCCCTTATGCGAGCATTTCCAAGACAACTCACCGCCGTGCATCAGACTTCTGTATGCCCAACCGCACTTGCGGCAATGTATTTTCCCTGAAAAGAAATACTCTTTCTTGTCTCCACCGCGGAACTGTCCGCAACGGCTCGCCATTATTTTCTGTACGTTTTCAAACTCTTCTTTTGATATGATCGGTACATTTGCGCTTTCCCAAAAAAATCTGTCCGACTGACCTTTGTTCATCGCGCTGTGTAGCGGGAATTTTTCGGGAGTGTAAGTCTTGCCGAGCATCGCATCCCCCATATACCGCTCGTTGCCGAGCATCCACCGTATTCGACCAATCGTCCATACAAAGTCGGTCGTTTCGTGCTGTTTCATGTACTTGGTAATTGCCACCGGCCCGACTCCCGAACAATACAGTCTGAAAACCGTGCGAACCTTCTCCGCTTCTTCCGGGACAATAACGAGTTCTCTGTTTACCGTCTTGTATCCATATGGGACTACGGCATTATAATACGTGCCGTTTTCCATCTTCATTTTTGTAGCCAACTTCATTCTTCTGCTATGCGACAGCGATTCAGATTGAGCAAATGCGCTCTTGACATAAAGCATCATTTCAGAGTTCATCCCAGCAGTATCTATCTTGTCATTTTCAAAATAGACGCTCGTTCCGTATGACGCCAATTCTCTTATAGCCTCGATACATTCCAAAGAATTCCTTGCAAACCGCTGAACGCTCTTAACGAATATTCTGTCGATCTTGCCGTTCTTCGCGTCATTCATCATGCGCTTGAACTCGTCTCGCTTTTCAACGACCGTTCCCGTAATTCCTTCATCGGCATAAATATCGACAAGCACCATGCCTTCGTTCTCTCGGATAAAGTCATTGTAGTATTGCATCTGGGCAAAAAAAGAATTAAGTTGATCTTCGCTGCTTGTCGATACCCTGCAATACGCCGCGACGCACAATTTATCAAACGCATAACCGTTCTTTGAAGCATTGATTACCTGTACAGTCTTTCTGCCGTTTTCCATATATACCTCTACTCTTCCAACGTAAGCGCTTTGCAGTCAAGCCGCGCCGCGCAACATAAATTGATTTCCTCTGCCTCTTCCATATCGATCTTCCCCTTTTTCAAAAGGCTCATTATCATGGAATAGATGGCAGCATATTTTATCGCGTTTTGATTTTCGTCCACGCTTCCCCCTTCTGCACCGAAGAGAAAAGCGCTGAATTTGATTTGTGCTACAGCTACTGCATAACAACTCGTCTCCCGATGCCGTTTTACAATTATGCCGTAGCACAAATCTACTTTATTTTGTCGCTTCTTTTGCTTGCTCCATATCATCCATCAGAGCAGCAAACCCCGCATAGATCAGATCCACCTTGGAGAAGCCTTCATAAGGGCACATAAAATTAAAAGTAGCCAAATTCAGAAACGCCAGGCTTTTTTGCCTGGCGTTTATTGTTAGAATAGGGTAATTAAACGGCGCAAAGCAATTGCTTTGCGCCATTGTATAGAAAGTTTTGATAGTTTGAATGGCGTTAAACCTTTATCAGGTGGGAAATGTTTATTCGTAAAATGACTGTGAGAATTTCGCCATACTATGATCCTAATAGATCATTGCATAAAGATAAATAATATTGCTCGTTTATATCGTCGTCGGAATAAAAACTATATCTGAAACCATCATAGGTAAAATAGCCGTAATATTCATTCGGCCCTTGACCAAAGTATATGCCAGTTGAATCAATAGCAGCTATCTGATTACAGCTTTCGACATAATTGATTTCTTCTATTATGATATTTTCATCTGAGATATATAAGGTGAATGTTGTTTCGTTAGGGTCAATTATTTCCTGAACGAAACATATTGTTTCATCTGAATCATTTAACCGATACTCAAGGTTAAAACTCTCGATTGCATCATTTATCCAGCTAAAGTAGAGTATGCGTCCGTTGTTTATATCAGAGTATTCTTCTATTGTAAGTTGTGAGTCTATAACTGTATAATCACCCGAATCACAATAACGAAAAGCATTGTCGTTATTGTATATGACTCTAAAAATTATCAGAAATATGACTGCCAAAAAAAGGCAAGCAGTCACGGCGATAATTATTATTTTGCGCCTGTCGACAGACAGTGTAATTGTGGAAGATTCAGGAGTTGTGGGTGAAGAGGCTTCCATTTGCGAATCTATCGCAGCCCATGTCTGTTCTTTCTTGCTTCTGTTCTGTTCTTCAATCAATTTATGAAAATCTTGTTCTTTTGACATGATAATTCTCTTAACTTATATTTACAGAGTAGGCGTAGTTGAGCCAATTAGGGTCATTTAAATTTATATATCCGGTAGGATAAGAGGATAATCCTAATGCAACCATTAGAAAACGGTCTGTTCTGAAAGCTGTATTATTTTTGTAATACTTCACCGTATAAATCCCATACGCAACAGCAATATGTCCATTGTTTATAGAGTACACTTGATACTTGTCTGATTTATCACCATTTGTGATTTTGATAACATTAATCTTACGGCAGAAAAGAATGACTGGGTGATTATTTTTGATTTCTTTTATATATAAGGTTGTATTGAGCTTGCCAGTTGATGATAGACTGGAAAAACTAATTTTGTGTTTTTTGTCTTGTACATAGCTGTTTAAGCCGTTTAAGCAATCATCTTTACTAACTCCAACATCGTCAATATTAGTTCGCATTAAAGTATAAAGCTGGTTTATTAGTTTAGGTATGTATGTTTTGTCGTTTCCTCTATATTTACCCGAGGACAAGTATGTTTTAAAGCCTGGGATAAGATCCTCATAATATTTGTCATAGAATCCGACAACAATAGCTCCACTCGTTGCTCCACAAGCATTTGACAGACCTGAGATTTGTCTGTACGATGGCACTCCATTAACAGTTTCCATAGTTGAAGTTTCTTTTGTAGAATAAGAGATGGTTTCTATTTTGTCCGTTGATGTCAATGCAATACTATCAGCATAAGCTGAATATCTATTTACTTGATTCGAATTTGTGTAGATGTTGAAAATAGAGGAACAGCTTATTATCAGAAAGATGATAGCCAATAAAATAGAGATTAATTTTACATTCAATTGTTTCATCCGAGATTTATCATCCTTTATGCATTTATATGATATATCTACTGTCTCTCGGATTTGTCCACTAATCTTTTAAATTTTTCTTGATTTCATCAATTAGAAAGCTAATTCTTTTATGTACAGTTGATTTTTTGCTCCCTATTATAGCTGCTATTTCACGATAGGTGCGATCTTCCCAGAACTTCATATAGAGGAGCTGTTGGTCTGATTCGCTTAGTTTATTGATTTCCGATTGTAAGGAGGATTTTTCAGTAATATCAGCTTCGGTAATGGCATTTGATGGCTTGTTCTCGGTAAATTCGAGAGGTGTTTCAATGTTATATTTTTTATTGAAAGAATAAGCTGTATTTTGCACTATTTTGCAAAGCCAATTGTAGCCGTCCTTGGAACTATCAAAACTTTTTATGTATTTGAAGATTCTTAAATATGCTTCAGTAAGTATATCTTCGCTGTCGTTTTTATTTTTGGCATAGCTATATGCTATTCCCTTTAAGTGATTGTATGTCATTTCATACAAATCTTTCTTTTTTGAATCGGCTCCGTTTTGTATAGCACGCAGTATTAAGTTTATTTTCTTCCCAAATAGTGACATATAAGTAATGCTATAGTATTAATCAAAATGTATTCTATCATATACTTTAATCAATTTGCAAGTAAAAAAATAAACTAATCGTGGACAAGCAATTTTTAAGTGAAGTATATAGGATAGATGTTTAATTCAAAAGGAGGTCCGCTATGCCGCCATGATTTATAACTGTATTATACAAATCATTAAATGTAGAAGTTATTATGAAGTATTACACAAGGTAACATTAAATATAAAAAGATAAAAAGGAATTACATAAATATGAGAAAAATAATTTCAATATTGCTTGCTACAGCAATTTTATCATCAACGATACCTTCTATTACAAATCTGGCAACAGATAATAAAAGTACCTTTACAAGTGGAGAAGTAGATAATATATCCAAATTTATTGACAAAGACGATAATGCTGCCGATAAGGCAAGAGCCGTAAATTATGATACTCCTACAATGCGTGTCAATAACAATTACATGGATATTGAGGATAGTTCTCATAATATTACAGCATCAACAATAGCCAGAGGTTATAGCGTAGGGGATGTTTTAGAATCTGAAGAAATTGAAACTATTGAAGAAAAGACTCCTTGTTATGGTGAATATCAAATTCTTAGCAACGAGGGGGAAATCATGCCGCTAGCGGCGGATAAAAAAGACCAATATGAGAGTAATAATTCGTTTGCTGCTGCGACGAAACTGAACTCCCAACCTAGTGGGAGACCTGTGAGCTTTACAGTAACTAGATATGCAACCCTCCATAGGGAATCCTGGTTGTGGGGTTTAATTAAGAGAGGAGTCGATGAAGATTATTACAGATTTGACCTTTTTGGGAATGCAAGTGTAACTATTTCATTAGATAATATTCCTTCTGGTTGTAACTATGATATTAAACTGTATCAATATGATAACGAGCGTTATGCCGGTGAACAGGATATTACGCTTCTTCGTTCATCAACCAAAACTGGTAATGCTAGTGAAACAATCACGAAAACGCTGGTCGCGGGGACATATTATGTTTGGGTATATTCTCCAAATGATACCTCTAATGCAACTTCAAACTATAAACTAAGGGTAAAGGCAACATATAGCGCAAAAAATGAATCAATCGCGCAACTTCGCTTTAATAAAGGAGCTAAGGCCGCAATGTGGGTGTCAGATTATAATCCGTGCGGAATTAAGCCATATAGTTACAGCGACAAAGTAGAAGTAGGCTATATGTCAGCCGGTACTATCTCTGCAGCAAAGTTCCAAAATCCATATGTGAGATATTTTACATCAGGGCAGCCTATCGAGCATGCTGTTTTATATGTGTGGGATAAAGATCTTAGGATTCAAATGCGGAATCTACTTACAGAACTTTACAATGAAGTAAGTAGTGATTTGAAGGATAAAAAATTAACTAAAATGAAGTGGGAACTGCTAGATTCAGGTTCAGCAAGTGCGGGGACTGTTGGTAGACTAGCAATCACTTTATTTAATGGGTCAACTCAAATTTTTAAAAGAATATTTAAATTTGCGCCAATAGTCGTTTCACTACTAAAGTATATTTTTGCACCAAGCGATGAGGTGATAACAACAAAAGAAAACCTGTTAGACTATATTCGCGATGTGCGAACAGCATTGGAAGCAAATAAGGACACAGGAAACGAGGTTGTAAGAATTCCTTTTACATACTTTTATTCTAAGACTAACGCTATTGGAATAACACATATAAGTCACTACTTTGATTTTACACAGTCCCCTCAAGATAAGTATTTATATGATTCCGATACAATCCCTTCGTGGAATACTAATTCAATAGTTCATGGGACAATTTATGGAATAATAGATGCGGACGACATAACTAACGCCATTAATCATGGAAAGAATTCCTTGCCAGATATTAATACAAGTACTGTAAAAACAATTTCTTTAAATAGCAGTATGCCAGGGAATATAAATGTGGGTGAATATCATTGGTATAAATTCACTGCACCTAGTACGGGAATGTATTCTTTCTATACAGAAAATTCATTTGATACTTATGGAGAATTGTTTAATTCAGTTGTCCCGGCAAGAAGTATTACTGGACGGCTAACCTATAATAATAATGGCAATGGTAATTTAAATTTTAAAATAGATTATCAGCTTAATGCGGGGCAAATAGTATATTTGCGCGTGCGTGGAAATGGTTGGACAAAAACAGGTAATTATACATTAAGGATAGCTAAATTATCATAAAAAATGGTAGAAGGTCGGTAGTATAATGAATGAATCAAAAAATCTTTCCTATGACACTGACAAGAAAGAACTAGTGCGGCAGTCTTTGGACGTCCGCGCATTGAAACGCGAAATTAAGATAGAAGCTATCTTCGTTTTAATTATCACGACAATAATAAGTACCATGGCTGTTATTATATTTTGGAGCGATATTGGCGAAATGGTTAAGGCAATAGCATTTTATCTTGTGCTTTGGTTCGGTTGCTATATCCCATTAATAGCAATGTACCTTATCAAACAAAGAAGATTGATAAAGAGAAGCAATTCCTATATATTCTCTGACGCACGGTTATCCGAAATGCATTGTTCACGAGGTACGCGTTTCTATTTTACCGTAACATGCTTCGATGGCGAAAAGAACATTAGAGCCAATACCGACGACTATTTTACTTCTAAAATTAACTTTTTAAATATAGAGGAATGGAAGGATAAAAATGTTCTAGTTGCCTATGACACGGATTATGATAAAGTTGTTGTTATAGGACTCAGAAAAAATTTCATACTCAAAACAGCATAAATGCTCAAATCACTATTAAAGCAAGGAGCCGATTAGCGACTCCTTGCTTTGTTCTTTTGGTTGTCTAAAAAAATAGTATAAATAGTTGCGAAAACGGCTCCTCACATGGCTACCACTTGTAGGGAGTCGTTTTTTTTGTAATTAGCCTCTTAAATCAGGGATATTGAAAAAATCCTCAATTTAGAGGCTACGATTTTGGCATTCTCGTGACTACTAAGTGAAAGACTTTGTTTGTTGGTTACACCAAAGAGAGCGGTGGATACGAATTGTTAGAAAATTTTTATAGATTACCCGTTGAAAAACGCTCTCCGCCGTGGCTACTAAGTGAGAAAGGCTATTAGAGGGTGTAAATGAAATTTTGATAGAATTTTCAAAAAATGGTTGCGATTTCGCCCTTATAACTGGCTACCACTTGTAGGTGGCTGCTTTTTTATGCGTAATTGCCCTTGAAAAGAGTAATAAAAATTCCAATTCAGGGGGGGGGTGAACTTTTGCTGTTTTCGCGGCTACTAAGTGAGGGGCTGTGAACCATGTAAGCAAAATATTTGGGAAATTGTAAAAACGCTACCCCCAAAAAGTCCACTTTTCGTGGCTATTAAGTGAGAGGCTTTGTGCAGTCTTAAATGAAATGTGGATGAAATTATCGGTAACAGGTTAACTTTTGGCGCTTTTAAATGCCTACCTATTGTAGGGATTTACCTCTGTCTGCAAGAAATATTGAAAATTATTTCGAGAAACTGCATAAAAACAGGCTTTGAGTGAGCTACCACTTGTAGAGGGTTAAATCGTTGGCAAAGGACATAAACGGCTTATGGGCAAGTTGCATAAAGTTTTCCTGAAACTACTCAAGTAATCAATGATTTTTCCCTAATAAGTGAAGAGGTGTGTTGCGCAACTTATAAAATCTTTCTCAAAAGGTGGGTGTAGTACAGGCAATTTTTCTCTAATAAGTGAGGGGGGTATCGCGTGCATACTATACAATTTTCTTCAAAGGTGGGTGCAGGATGAGCAAATTTTCTCTAATAAGTGAGGGGTGTTGTTACTAATCAACAGGAATGAAAGTTGAATGAAATATTCCTTGCAGACCGTCACGTTTAGGAATTCGGTGTCCTTGTTAATATGGAGAGGTTTGTGTGTAGGTGAAAACTTTAAGGAAATTACAGCTATACCCCGAACTTTTGAAATCTCGTGTCCTTGGGTATATGGAGGGACTTTTATGTTGCGGAATAATTTCGGTGTTTGCGGGTGTACATAGGTGAGAAGTTTTTTGCAGACCGTGTACTTTGCTAATCTCGTGTCCTTGTTAAAGTGAGGACAATCACAATACAACAGCAAATTACCCCTGCTCCTTCAGCGTGGGTTAAAGATAAGGAACTTAAAACTTGGAGGTGAATTATGAATAGACAACCAACAAACAGACCGCCGTAATAGCTCGGACATAGCTATGACATAGTGATGACTTACGGCAAATTAGAAGTCACATTTCGGGAAGCAAAAACCTATGGGAAATTTCGGTTTTTGAGCATAGCGAGGTACGCATTTGGCTTGCCAAATACCGAGCGTAAC
>DVLK01000097.1 GCA_018715545.1 Candidatus Caccovivens faecavium
AAGCTTTCTTAAATTACTATTACTATTATAATGATGACACAACCTATTTAAATCAAGATAAACTTTCAGTGTTTGGAATTTCAAATTCTGGTGAAGTGCTATATAATGAAACATATTCAAGCGCCAATGTCAGCGATGAAAGCATGGAAAGCTATGATATGTATAACGAATTCCAAGATGCAATAAAGGCTCTTTATAACAATGGTAATGCTAAGGTTGGTGATGTTTCAAATGTTGTTAGAGGTAGTGACGGGGTTTACATTCTTTTCTATGCGGGAGAGGTTAATAACCTATTCTCTGGAATTACTGAGGACTTCTCATTAACTCAAAATGATATTTTAAAACTTGCTAACACCACTCTTAATGTGTTTACAGATAAAACCATATTTGACCAAATTTATGAAAGCTTATATGTTGATTCTGCATATGGCGACTATGAGGAAAGCAGTATCAATAGACTTAAAAATTCTCTCACCACTGGAAATGATGACGGAATTGTTAAGCGCGTTGATAAGTATAAGGATCTATTTTAATTAATTATTGAAAAGCTTTAAAGTTTTTCTATAATTATCTAATATTAAGTAAAGAAACTTTTGTTAATTATTGACAAATGTTTCTTTTTTTTGTTAAAATATAACTATATGGATGACAAAAAGGTTGTGGAAGAAGTTGTTGAAAATAATAAAGTTGAAGAACCTGTTGTAAATAAAAAAGGTAAATTTTTTTCACGCCTTAAAGAAAAACGAGAAAAAAAGAAAGAAGAAAAGATTGAAGAGTTAAAAAAAGAAGATGCTGAAAAGAAAGAAGTTGTTGAGGAAAAACTAGAAGAGGTTAACAAAGAAGTAAAAAAAATCAACACAAAAAAACAAAAGATCATAAATATTTGCTTTCTTATTTTTAATATAGCTCTTGTTGTTGCAATCTTGCTTTGGAATTTGCTTGGCTCAGATGAAGGCTTTACTCCGTTAAGTCAACTGAAAATCAGTGGTTGGTTTGTGCTTATTTATCTATTATGTATTGCAATGTTATACTTTTTAGATGTTTTAAGCATAAATAGAATGATTTACAGAAAAACATATAGAAGTCGCTGGTGTTTATCTTATAAATCTGGTGCGATTTGTAGGTATTATGACGCCGTTACGCCTATGGCAAGCGGTGGACAAGCTTTTATGGCTTCATATTTGATAAGTCATGATGTTCCTGCTTCTACGGCACTTTCTATACCACTATCAAAGTTAGTTTTTCAAAATTTTGCTTGGATTATAATCTGTGCAATCTGTCTTATTTGTGCAAGTTTTAATCCTCAACTTTCAGGCTTTACCTTTGTTTCGGTAGCTAGTATAATTGGATTCATCTTAGCGCTTGGTATGATAACTGTGATTTTATTTATGTCATTATCCAAAAATGGCAAAAAAGTTGTTGGATGGTTTATAAAGATTTTGCATAAAATGCATCTCATTAAAAATTATGAAAAAAAATATCAAAGCACAATGAAGGTTGTTGATGACTATCAAGCTATCATGCGCGAATATAGTAAATCAATTTGGGATATTATCTATCAAATAGTTTTGCATGGGGCGCGTAATGTTGTTACGAATTCTATGCCGTTTTTCATCTATTGTATTTTTAAGGGCTTTCCTGCAACAGGTGCTGCTGAGCTTTATTCGACATTCTTTATGGCGGCAGCATTAATTGAATTGTCATCTAGTTTCATTCCTCTTCCAGGTGGATCTGGTATGAATGAGCTTACCTTCACTATCATATTTAGTAATATTGGTGGGCTTGGAGGAGATACTTTTTGGGCATTATTGCTTTGGAGATTCGCGACTTATTATTTTCAACTCATTCAAGGGCTTAGTATAATAACTTATGATACTGTTTATGGCAATAGAAAATGGAAGTGGACAAAAAAACGCTCTGCTCTTCAAGAGGAGAGTCAAATTTTTAAAGCTAAGCAAATTGAACTTTTCCGAGCCGAAAGAAATAAGCGCCGTAAGCGTGAAAAAAGTGCTAAATTATTGAATAATTAAATATTTTTAAAGTCAAACTAAGGATATGAAAAAGTCATATCCTTATATTTTTGTTATTATTATTTTAGTTGTTCTACTTGGAATTTCGTTTTATCTAGGTTTTTCTGGCTATCTTTTCTCTGTGGCGATGAATAGCATTTCCTCTGATTTGGCTTTGGGAGAAACAGTAGAGGTGGAAATATCTCCAAACGAAGCCAGCGTACTTTCGTTTACTATTGATGGTTCATATTTGCCAAATGAGAGAATTCCACAAGTTGTGCAAATAAGGGCAAGTGATGTAGATAAAGAGATGCGGGTGAGAGTTAAGGCTGAAATTTTTGCGCGAGATAATCTCACTCCTATTGATTTTGTGGCAAATCAAAATTTTTTAAAGGCGACTGACGGCTATTTTTATCTTAACGGCAATTTAGCGGGAGGAAACAAAGTCACATTCTGTGACTATATTGTCATTCCAGAGGAAGCAAAGCTAAACAGCAAGGAAAAATATATTTTGACCATTATAGTTGAAAATATTGATGCAAGTTTAGAAAATATTTGGGGTGATTTTGAAATTGCGTAAAATTGCTAGACTTTTATCTTTTATTTTATTAAAATAAAATTAAGAGGTAAAAATGGAAGAAAAAATTAAGGTTCCTGTGCCACCAAAGAAGTTTCCACCTCCACCACCTAACTTGTCTAAGGCGGAGAGTGTTAAAAGTGACAATGAAGAGGTTAAAAAAGTTTCTCCTCAGCCTTTATCACAGAATTTACCGCCAAAAACTGACATAGTAAAAGAAAATGCGGAAGAAAAAGTTAATGTAACGATTGATGCTAAGGATGAAAAAAAAGAAAAAAAAGAAAAGATAAAAAAAGAAGTTGATAAGCTAAAACTTTTGTCATGGTTTGGTATAGTGGGTGGAGGATGCTTACTTATAGTCTTTCTTGTGTTATTAATTGTGTTGTAAATTAAGTAAAAATACAAATAATTTTCATATATTTAAGAAAAATTCAGCAGATATTCTGTTGAATTTTTATTTTTTGGCAAAAATTAGTTTATGAAAAAAATTTTAGTATTTATTTTTATCGCTTTGATTATAGGTGTATCTTATTTTGTTAAGAACACTTACAATCCTCTATTTACGCTTGCTGAAACATATAAGGTATGCTTAATTGTAAAGGGTGACAGTTTAAATAAGGGAGAAATTACCTCTTGTGGAGATGTTGATTTTGTCTACCTTACAAAGGAAGAAGGGTTAGACGCAGTAAAGAAAATTCCTGTTGAAGGCTTGGAGTTTTATCTAAATGGCGTGAGTTCTGATGAAGTTTTAAAAATTTTGAGAGCAACTGTCATAGAACAAAGTGAAGTTCAGGGGATTAGATTAATCTATGCATATTCTCCTTTCTATCAAGATGCTGTTATCGTTGATGGTAAAAAGGTCAACTTACAACTTGCGCTTAGCGGGAATAACATTATAGCGGGGTTTCCTTTAATACTTACAGGTTATTAAAAAATTTTAAAAATTTATGTTTAAACTTAAATATTTCTGACAATAACATAGGCATGGAGGAAAATATGGAAATTAAAACAAATAAATTCAAAAACTTTTTCAAAAGATATGGCGCACTTGCCCTTGCAGGAGTGTTCACAGTGGCAATCGCATTGACTGTTGGGTTGACGGTTGGAGGTGGCGCAAGTCAGGTATCAACCACCGACTTGACATTTCAATTGCCAATGAACAATGCTGAAATTATTAAGGATTATTCAGATACCAAATTACAATACAATGACATTTTAAACAGATGGGAAATTCACCTTGGAATTGATTTTACATCTAGCACCGACACGAGCGTTATGTCAGTGCTTGATGGAACTGTAACAAGCGTTTCGAACAATACCTTAGAAGGCTACATCGTAGAAATTACTCACGACAATGGTTTTGTCAGTGTCTATTCTTCTTTAAACGAAAATGTGCTTGTAAGTGAGGGTGATGAAGTTAAAAAGGGCGATAAAATAGGTGATGCTTCAAATTCAGCGGGTAGAGAGTTTGATGACGAAACAGCGCTTCACTTTGTTCTTTTAAAAGATGGAGTTGAGGTTGATCCAAATAACTATTTAGATTTAGGAAATAAGTAATTTCTAAAATTTACAAATTAAAAAAACTTGCAAACACTCTGCAAGTTTTTATTTTTTCTTGAAATACCACATTAACAATACAGATAAGATATTTTACAAAATTTTATATATTTCGATAATGATTAAAAAAATTTAATTAAATATCGAAATTATCGTAAAATAAGTTGATTTTTAATTAGTTATTATGATATCATAATTCTAGCGGAGGGCGATATAATGATTATTGAAAAAGTAAAAGAATTACTAGCAGAGCAACTTGGAATTGATGCAAAGACAATCAGTGATGATGCAAACATCTTGGAAGATTTAGGAGCTGACTCTCTTGATATCATAGAGATGTTGATGACACTTGAAGATGAGTATGGTGTAACTATTCCTGATGACCAAATCAATCAGGTTAAGACTGTAAAGCAGGTTGCTGAGCTTATCGAAAAGTGTAAAAAATAGACAAACTTTATCATATTTCGACAAATTCTCTCATATTTTTTATATGGGAGGATTTTTTTATGAAGCCTTATATAGTAAGTCGAACACGAGAACTTGGAGAGTATGTTTTAAAGACGCATGATACGATAAGAGAAAGTGCAAAAAAGTTTCATCTCTCTAAAAGTACTGTTCACTATGACCTTTCCATTAGATTGAAAAAGGTAGATTATATTTTGTATGAAAAGATAAAGAAGATACTTGACAAGCACTTTGAAGAAAAACATATTCGAGGAGGTGAGTCAACGCGAAAAAAGTTTGAAGAAAAAAGGCTTTTGAAAGATGCTTAGTTAATCGAATTGTATTTATCAAAGTGACATAAAATTTAATAAAAATAAAAAATAATAAAAAATAGCCAAAAATTTAAATTTTTTATTAAAAATAAGCTATT
>DVLK01000098.1 GCA_018715545.1 Candidatus Caccovivens faecavium
AGAGAGTGTGCGAGGGACAGCCCCTTTGACCACACAGCAACCTACAATTTGCAAGGTGCTAATGGCTGACCGATGGTGCTTTAAAAATTTATTTAACCATCGGAAACGATGGTTTTTCTTTACTCTCTTTGGCTTAAAAGGAGGAGAGTATGTGGTGAAAAGAAGTATTAATATACAAGTTTGTGGTTTCAATAAAACTTACTTTGATAAATATATAAAATAATAAAAAGGAGAGAAAAATATGAAAAAGATTGTAACAAGCGAAAGTGTAAATATTGGACATCCAGACAAAACTTGCGACTATATATCTGATAGTTTCCTTGATGAAGCATTAAAGCAAGATAAATATAGTCAAATGGCGGTGGAGTGCGCAATTAAAAATAA
This sequence comes from Candidatus Caccovivens faecavium, assembly GCA_018715545.1. Taxonomy (GTDB): domain Bacteria; phylum Bacillota; class Clostridia; order Christensenellales; family UBA1242; genus Caccovivens; species Caccovivens faecavium. The sequence continues at coordinate 385 of DVLK01000098.1, forward strand.
TAAACTTTTTATCTATGGCGAGGCAACAACAAAGGCAAAATTAGATTATGATAAGATTGCCTTAAAAGCTCTTAGAGAAATAGGGTATAATGAAGATTTTGAAATATTAAAAGAGGTTAGCGAGCAAAGTGTCGAGATTAATCAAGCGGTTGTTAAAGATAAGCTTTGCGCAAATGACCAAGGCTTAGTGTTTGGTTATGCCACAATTGAAACGCCAGAGTTTATGCCACTGCCAATTATGGTAGCGCATAAGTTAATGATGAACTATGATGAATTTAGGCGTAAAGATGAAAATTTCTTTTTTGATGCAAAAAGTCAAGTTTCAGTTTTATATGAAGATGATAAGCCTAAGTATATCACAAACATCTTAGTAAGTGTGTCGCATAGCGAAGATATTTCAAACGAAGAGATTTGTAAAAGAATACTAGAAAATGTCGTTTTAAAAACACTTGCAGAATATGAAAATTATTATAACGATAAAACTAAGATTATGGTAAATCCTAGTGGTAGATTTACCATATATGGAAGCTACGGCGATTCTGGTTGTGTGGGGAGAAAGATTGTTGTAGATAGTTATGGCGGAGTTGCTCATGTTGGAGGCGGATGCTTCTCTTCTAAAAATGCAACAAAGGTGGATAGAAGCGGGGCGTATTATGCACGATATGTGGCAAAAAATATTGTGGCAAATCGCCTTGCAGAGCGTTGTGAAGTGGAAGCGGACTATGCGATTGGGCTTGAAAACGCACTTAATATCAATATTGACTGCTTTGGAACTAACAAATTGCCAATGGAAGAGCTTTATGCAATTGTTAAAAAGAATTTTGATTTTTCTCTTCAAAACATAATAAGAGAGCTTGACCTATTAAAGCCTATCTATAAAAAAACAGCTTGTTTTGGACATTTTGGAAGGGAAGAATTTAGTTGGGAGAAGATAAAGAAGATTGCAAAATAAAAATAAAAGGTGAAGGTTGAAAATATCGCGAAGAATTTAAAGTTATATAGGGAAAAATTTGTATTTTAAAATTCGTTTAGCAGGAAGCTTATAATATTAAAGAATAAATAATCATAATATTTAATTTATAAGTTGAAGAAATATATTTATTTCTTTGACTTATTTTTTTATATTTGTTAAAATATTTTTGCAAGGATTTGCAAAATCTTTTATTTTGGAGAGAAATATGAAAGTTGTTGTTGATGCCTTTGGTGGCGATAATGCTCCTCTTGAAGTTGTTGAGGGGGCAATTCAAGCTGTTAAAGGAAATAAAGACTTAGAGATTATTCTTACTGGCGATGAGAAAAAAATTAAAGAGATTTTAAAAGGCAGGGATGAGCGCATAACCATTGTGCATGCAAGCGAAGTTATCACAAATGACGACACGCCAACGGTTGCGATAAGACAAAAAAAGGACAGTTCGCTTGTTAAAGCTTTTGACCTACTTAAAGAAAACGAGGATGTTATTGGACTTGTGTCTGCGGGTAGTACTGGGGCAATCCTATCTGGCGCAATTATGAAGATAGGGCGCATTAAAGGTATCTCTCGACCAGCACTTGGACCTATTCTTCCAACTAAAAAGGGAAGCGATGTGATAATTATCGACAGCGGTGCAAACATCGACTGCAAGAGCATAAATCTTCTTCATTTTGCTATAATGGGAAGTTGTTATTACTCAATTGTGGAAGGTGTGGAGCATCCGCGCATTGCGCTACTTAACAACGGAACAGAAGAGCATAAGGGCAACGAACTTGTAAGAGAAACTTATCCGCTTATGAAGAAACTTCCGATAAACTTTGTCGGCAATGTGGAAGGCAAGGAGGTTATGTCTGGCAATGTCGATGTCATAGTCACTGACGGCTTTGCTGGGAATGCACTTTTGAAGGGTGTGGAAGGCACAGCAAGTGCCATTCTTTCGGTATTAAAAAGTGAGATTAAGTCTAGACCTATGTCCATGATAGGTGCATTGTTTATGAAAAAGACCTTTAAAGCTCTGAAAACTAAACTTGACGCCAATAAACATGGTGGGGCACCGTTCTTGGGTGTTAAAAAACTTATAGTGAAAAACCACGGCTCTTGTGGAAGAGATAATATAACCGCTTCCATCAATCAAGTTGTGAAGTTACATGAAAATAGGCTGATTGAAAAAATTGAAAAGATGATTGGAGATATGAACATTGAAGAAAATTGATGAAAAATTAGGTGTGGAGTTTAAAAATAGAAAATATATTGAAGAGGCTCTCACTCATCCGTCAAAATCTAAAAATAACTATCAGCGTTTAGAGTTTTTAGGTGATAGCATTTTAGACTTTTTGGTTGGCGAATATCTCTTTAAAAAATCCGATAAATCGGAAGGCGATTTGACGGTGCTACGCGCGCACTTTGTTTCAGAGGAGTATCTTTCTGAGTGTTTCGACAAGCTTGATGTAGAGAGTGAGTTAAATTTAGGTAAAAGTTTGCAAGGCAAAGTGACACGCGCCATTAAAGGTGATGTTTTTGAGGCGATAATAGGCGCGATATACCTTGAAAAAGGCATTGATTTTACGAGAAATTTCATTATCGAAAAGTTAAATTTAGAAAACTTTGAAAATGTTGAAAATGACAACTATAAGTCTGAGCTCCAAGAACTTGTGCAGGCGAATTTCAAATGCACAATGAAGTATGTGACCGAGCGCGAGGGCGATAACTTTGTGGCGAGTTTCTATATGGATGAGGATAAAATTTCCACTGGCTATGGCAAAGATAAGATAGGTGCAGAGCAGAATGCCGCCTTTGTTGCCATAAAAAAACTTTTTAAAGACGAGTGATTTTGAGACTTTTTCTTTAAATATTTGAATGGAAAAATTGTAAAATATCGAAAATGTTTTGTTTAAATGTTTTTATATGATAAAATATTTTTAGTTTAATTTAAGGATAAAGATATGTATTTTAAAAAAATTGAGATGATTGGATTTAAGTCGTTTGCAGATAAGACCACCATTGAATTTAATGGCGGATTTACTGCTATTGTCGGACCTAACGGTTGCGGAAAAAGTAATGTTTCCGATGCTATTCGCTGGGTGCTTGGTGAGCAGAGCGCCAAATCGCTTCGTGGTGACAATATGCAGGATGTCATTTTTAAAGGCACGGAAAAGAGAAGAAGTCTATCCTACTGCGAGGTGACATTGACCTTTGATAACACTGACAGATTTTTCAACATCTCATACGATGAGTTAAGCATAACAAGAAAACTCTATCGCTCTGGCGAAAGTGAATATCAAATAAATAAGAACACTTGCAGGCTTAAAGATATCACCGACCTTTTGTTTGACAGTGGTATCGGTAAAAATGGTTATTCGGTCATCGGGCAGGGCAAGGTCAGCGAGATTGTCGATGAAAAGCCAGAAGAGCGCCGAGCGATGTTCGAAGAGGCGGCTGGTATTGCCAAATTTAAGAGCCGAAAGGACGAAGCGGAGCGAAAACTTCAACGCACGCGCGAAAATTTGGTTAGAATTGATGATATTGTTGCCGAAATTGAAAGGCAGATGGGGCCACTTAAAAAGCAGGCTGAGGACGCCAAGAAATATTTGGAGTATAAAGGGCAACTTAAAGACTTAGAGGTCAATGCATATATCTATTCCTATGAAAATGCGCACAATGTTAAGGCGGAGATTAATCAAAGGCTTCAAGGCCTCGCCGAAGAGTTATCTAATCGTCAGGCGGAACTTGAAGATACCTCAGCAAAGTATGACGAAACGCTTGCCAAAATGGACAAGTTTGATAAAGAAATCTCTCATCTTAATGAGGAACTTCTCCGTGTTACTGTGGAACTTGAAAAACAAGAGGGTGAAATTAGAGTAATTCGTGAGAAAATCAACTATACGCAAAGAGAGAACGATAGGCTCCACCTTGACCTATCAAACGCTAAAACTATTTTAGAGAATTGTGAAGAGGCACGCGAGGAGAAAAAGGCAGAGTTAGATAAGCTAACTGAAAGATTAGAAACACTAAAAAAGACCTATGCAGGCTTGTCTAATAAACATCTTGAAATTGTTGACGAGATGACTTTAAGTGAAAACGAGGCAGGCTTATCTCAACAAAAGTTTATTGACACCTTGGGTTCATTAGCCGATGTCAAAAGTAATGCATCGCGCTATGAGGCAGAAAGAAACATATTAAAAGAAAACTTAGAGAATTTAACGAAGAATTTAAGTGAAGCGCAGAGTAAGGTAGAAAGTTTAAGAAAGTTAAATGACGATACCTCTAAAAATGTCGAACTATTAACTAAATCCTTTGAAGATATCAAAGAAAATTGCAAGGATGTTGCTAGTAAAAACTTCATTTCCACCAAAAAACTGCGCGACTTAGAGAACGATAAGGCGAACCTTGCCACACAGATTAAGGTGTACGAGAATAGGCGAAAACTTCTTCTTGAAATGCAAGCGGAGTTTGAAGGCTATGCCTATGCAGTTAAAAAGATTTTAAAGGACAGCGAAAGAAACAGCGCACTTAAAAGCAAAATGGTGGGCGTGCTTGCTTCACTTATTAAAGTGCCAGCGCAGTTTGAAACGGCAATTGAGGTGGCACTAGGCGCGGCTGTTCAAAATATCGTCACCTTCAACGAAAATGGCGCAAAGGACTTGATTGCATATTTGAAAGAGAACAAGTTTGGGCGCGCCACATTTTTGCCGATTAACTCCATGAAGCGCCGCGACCTTGACGCTAGACTTGTTGCTGGCAAAAAAGGTGTTTATGGCGTTGCGAGCAAACTTATTGAATATGACAAACAAATAGACAATGTTATCAGCAACTTGCTTGGTGCAACAGTTATTGCTGACACTTTGGCAACGGCGGTGGAACTAGCACAAGAAAACCGCTTTTCATTTAAAATAGTGACGCTTGACGGCGATGTTGTCAGCACGCAAGGCTCACTCACTGGTGGTAGTAAGAAGAGCGAGGCGGTTAACCTTATCTCTCGTCAGCGTGAGATTGAAACGCTACTTTCGGAAATCACTAAGTTACAAAAGCAAGAAAGTGAGATGAGTGCGGAAATTGAAGAGTTAAAAACAGAAACGGCGAATTTGGCGCGTAAGGAAGAGGAATATAATGCTCAGCGTAATGACTGCGAAATCAGACTTGTTAAAGAGCAGGAAAAGTTGGATGTAATAGGTAAGGACTTACAAGAGGCAGAGGAAGAAGAGAAGGTATATTCCATGGAAAAGACCACCGTTGAGAATAAGATTAAACTTATTGACGGCGAACTTAGTGAAATCAACCTTGTGCAGAACGCGCTAAGTGGTAATAAGGAAGATGCCGACCTACTCATCAAGCAAAAGCAGGAAAAATCTAATGCGCTTCGTGCAGAGAGAGATAACATTGTCAACAACATGACTACTATAAAAGTGGAGATTGCTTCGTGCGAAGAAAAAGTTAAAAGCATGAGCGATGAGTTAGATAGGTTAATAGCTGAAATTGACAAGCAAAACTTGAATGTCGCAACTTTCTCTAAGTCGATAAGCGAAAACGAGGCGTTTATTAACCAAGCGGAAGAGATGATTAAGGTGCAGATTGAAAATGCTGGACCTTCCACCGCTAAGGATAACATGAACTCTATACGCACAAAGCGAGAAAATTTAGAAAAGGAAAAGGGTGATATTTCTGCCACACTTAAAAAGTATGATGAGATTAAAACACAAATTCTAGAAGATATTTCACGCATAAATGACAAGAAATATCGCGAAGAGATGAACTTATCTAAAGTTGACAGTGAGTTAGAGGCGATGCAGGAGCGTATTTATGAGGAATATAACCTCACATATACTACTTGCCTTGAACATAGACGACCAGATTTTGACTATAAAGAAGCCAGCATTGCTATTAATAAGTTGAAGAAAGATATTTCCGCGCTCGGCTATGTCAATGTGCACGCGATTGAGGATGTGGCAACGCTCTTAGATAGATATAACGACATGTCCACACAGTCGGCAGACCTTAAAAAGGCGGAAGAAGATTTGGTGACAATCATTAAAGACCTATCAGGCGAAATGCTCTCTAAGTTTAACGAAGAGTTTGAAAAGATAAATTCAAGTTTCAAGGTGGTATTCCGCGAACTCTTTGGCGGTGGCAATGCAAGACTTGAACTCACCGAAAGCGAGGATCCACTTCTTGCGGGCGTGGAAATTATGGTGCAACTGCCAGGCAAGGCAGCAAACAAACTTTCTCTTCTTTCTGGTGGAGAAAAGACGCTTACAGCCATTGCGCTTTTGTTCTCAATTTTGCGTTTAAAACCACTTCCATTCTCGCTACTAGACGAAATTGAGGCGGCACTTGACGATGCAAATATCGAGCGTTTTGCGTTGTATCTTAAAAAACTTTCTGAGTCGACGCAGTTTATCGTCATCACGCACAGAAAGCCGACAATGGAACTTGCGGACAGCCTTTATGGTGTAACTATGGAAGAGAAGGGCGTGTCGAAGATTGTTTCGGTTAAACTTGCAGACGCTATCAAGCAGGCAGAACAGGCAAATTAAGGAGATAAAATGGGACTTTTTAAAAAGATAGGGCAGGCACTTAAAAAAACTAAGGACGCTATCACGCGTAAACTTGATGAACTTTTAAGCCATGGCGAACTCAATGACGAATTTTTTGACGATTTAACTGATATTTTAATATCTTCCGATGTTGGAGTGAACTCTTCCATGGAAATTGTCGATGAACTTAGAGATGTCTGCCATAAGAAGAAGATTAGAAAGGGTGAAGAAGTAAAAAAAGAACTTAAATCAATTTTGAAGCAATATTTCCTTGATGCGCCGAAGATTGAGATTGAGTACCCTTGCATAATCACGATTGTAGGCGTCAATGGCGTTGGAAAGACGACAACTATCGGCAAACTTGCCTCATATTTTAAGGACAAGAAAAAGGAAGTTACACTTGTTGCAGGCGACACCTTTCGTGCGGCGGCTTCTTCGCAGTTAAACGAGTGGGCAGATAGAACAAAAACAAGAATAATCAAACACGCCGAGGGTGCTGACGCGGCGGCGGTGGTGTTTGACGGAATATCAAGCGCCAAGGCAAAGAAGACAGATGTACTCATTGTTGACACGGCGGGCAGACTTCACACAAAAACCAACCTTATGGAAGAACTTAAAAAAATTGATAAAATCATCAATCGCGAATATCCAGAGGCGCATAAATACACCTTTATAGTGCTTGACAGCACCACAGGGCAGAACGCACTTTCGCAGATTAAGGCTTTTGATGAGTTTGTGAAGATTGACGGCATAATTCTCACAAAACTTGACGGCACAGCAAAGGGCGGAGTTATCATTGCGATTGAGAAGGAATATAAACTTCCAGTTGTCTTTGTCGGCGTGGGCGAGGGCGTGAAAGACCTTGAACTGTTCAACGCCGATGAGTTTGTGGAAGGATTATTTTAAAGCATTAGGACAGGCACCAACTGCGCTTGATACAAAATATGAAAATGTTAGCGATTTGCTAGCATTTTTTTTGAGATGTTTCGACCAAAGACTATTTGGGTGTTTTATACTCAAACCGCACTCTCTGAGATTCTTCGACAGCGGTCGTTTCACTCCCTTGCTCAGAATGACATCGGCGAAAATGAGCAAAAGTGCAGTTTTTGCCTTGGTCAAGCAAAATTCGACAAAAAACTGCATATAAATCATGCATAGGGGTGTGTATGATTTTTGAGAGTTTTGTTTATTTTTTTAGTCGAATTAGCCTTTTCACCAACTTTATCAACACGGTGCAAGGCTTTCCCAAACCGCTTACTCTTGAAGAAGAGAAGGCGGAGTTTGAGAAGATGAAAAGGGGCGACATGAAGGCACGCGACAAACTGATCAGCCACAATTTAAGGCTTGTTGCTCATGTTGTGAAAAAATACACCAACTCGCTTGAAGTTGACGACCTTTTGTCTGTTGGAACGATAGGGCTTATCAAGGCAATCGATACCTTTGACTATGATAAAAAGGTGCAACTTTCGACCTATGCGGCAAGATGTATCAACAATGAAATTCTTATGCTTATCCGCGCCAACAAAAAGCATAAAAATGTGGTATCTTTAAATAGTTTGACAAGTAGTAATGAGGAAGATAACGATTTGGAACTTGAAGATGTGCTCTCATCCGACGAAGATGAACTTTTTGAGCAGGTTGACAACAATCTTGTTGTGCAGAAAGTGATGAAAATCATCAAAAGCGAACTTGATGAGAGAGAAAGAGAGATTATCATTCTTCGCTATGGCTTAAACGGCAAGCGTGCTTTAACGCAGAAAGAGGTGGCAGATAAACTTGGCATTTCAAGGTCATATATTTCCCGAATTGAAAATAAGGCGCTGGAAACTATTAAAACAACCCTAGATAAATATAGTGAAACTAATTAGAATTGTTAACAACATAGTTTTGTTAAAATTAAAATTTAAATTTTATAACTAAGCGTAGTTGACGCTGTCGCGACTTAAAGTGGTTTTGATTATATTTCAAACATTCCTATCAAATTGCGTATTTGATGACCATATTTACTTGAAATCTTAAAAAAATAGAAGTTATTAAATATTTTTATAATATTATGTTAAATATTTTGAAAAAAGTTGTATTTATTGTTATAATATAAATATGAAACGATTTTTAATGATTTTATTTTCATTTTTGTTTATTTCTTCCGCTTTTGTGGGAGGAAGTTTATTGCTTTCTGGGTGTGATAGTTCATCAAATTATTCTGAAAACAATCCAGCTGATGAAACTCCTGACGATAATCAGCAGGATGAAAACTTAGTGATTAAAACAGAAACTGTAAGAGTACATATAAGTGTTATACCTATGACAATGGGCTATTTCTCAATTAGTTATTATAATTATGGAACGCTAATGACGCAAGATGATATTGGGGCTGGTATTAGTGCTCCAATGGATATAGGAACAACCACTACTATAACCATGACAAGAGATAGAGAAGATGCGAGGGAGTTTTTAGGCTGGTACAATGCATCTACTGATGCTAGATTAACAACAAGTAGAACATATTCTTGGACAGTCAATACTAACTTAACTAATATAGAGGGGAGATATTACAGGCCACCTGCCGTTACTACTTACTACATAACCTATAATTCTAACTATCCATCGGGGACAAACAGTACAAGTTCTCAAAGCGTGAATTCTAACTCATCAGTTATAATAAGAGATGTTGATGATGTGGGATTTGGTTACACGGGTTACTTATTTAAAGGGTGGAATACAAATTCAAGTGGAACGGGAACATCGTATTCACCTGGAACTAGATACTATGGTTCATCAGGTAGTAAGACTTTATATGCTATTTGGGAAAGGGATTCTGTAAATCCTGTTATATCACGCGTGACATATGCGCAAAATGATGGCAAAAGCTATTATGTTTATGCATATGCAACTGATGCTGACACAGGTATACAGAGTGTACAATTTCCTACTTGGACGGAGTATGATTGGCAAGATGATATAATTTGGCATGATGGTGTTGCTGGAAATTGGTCAGTTGGTGGACAAACATATAACTATCGGTATTTAGTGCAAGCATCTGAGCATAATAATGAGTATGGAAAATACATAACTCATGTATACGCGTATGACTATGCTGGAAATAGTGTGGGAAATGGTGAAATGACCAATATTTATATTAATTTTAATGTTGTGGTTAATCCTAATGGTGGAAGCTATAATGGAACAACATCGAACACCACACTTTCAAATAAAAATGGAGGGGATGTTGTCAATCTTAATTTTACGCGCACGGGCTATGAGCTTACAGGAGCTTCTACAACGGCTGGTATAATAAGCAAATCTCTTTTGCCTTCTACCTCGCGAACTTTTAGTGGTTCAAATTATCTTGCTCTTGGCAGAACATATATGTACTCTGATAAAATCACATATGCCTTATATGCATATATGGACAACTGGTCACAATATCAATCGGGTAATATGAGAATGATAAGTTGCACGCAAAGCGGAGGATTTAACATAGAGCCAAATGGTTCTACTGTTCGTTTTGCGGTCTATGACGGAGGTAAAGGAGGGTACAATTCCATAACCACTTCCGTTCAATGGTCAAGCTTAAGTGGTTGGGTGCATTTTGCAATGGTGTTTGATGGTGTACACGCAACAGGGTATATAAACGGACAACAGGTTGGGCAGTCAGCAGAGTTCCAAGGTAATATCGGTTATCATAACAGCAATGGCATCTTCATAGGTGCTGAGGCTGGCACAAACACGACTAAACCGGCAGGAAACTATTTTAAGGGGCAAATAAGAAATGTCCATATCATTCATGATGTTGTCAAGCCAAGTGAATTGATGAAGCTAGACTGTCCACTTGCTCTCATTTGCAGTGGCGCAGGAACAGTGACAGCACAATGGCAGGTAGGAACTTATAAAATAACCTATAATGCAAATGGTGGTACTTTAAGAAACTACAATGTCGGCATAAGGACAGCTAATTATAGTAATGGCAACAGTGCAGGATTGAATATTCAATACGATGCGACAACAAATATCACAACTATTAACGGAACTATGACAGGGAACTCTGTTTTAATTAGAAATGATATAGAATTATCTGCTGGAACTTATACAGTTGGCTATGATGTGATTTCTGGTAGCATGACCGCTGGGACAGGCAATTTCACATTTGAAGTCTATAATTCATCAGGAAGTGCATTAAGTCCTAGGGCGTCAGTTGGTATTTGGGAAGCTCCTCTATATGCACAAACGACATTGACGCTATCTGAAACTCAGGCTTCAAATTCTGGTAGATTACAGATATGGTTATGGCGAAGCACGCAGGGTTATTCTTTCAACAACTTAAAATTGCGATTTTACTTTTACCTTAATAGTCCTGCGATAAGCACTCAAAATGTAACATACGGGCAATCAGGAACGAGCATGGCATATGCTACAAAAGATGGCTATTATTTCAATGGATGGAATACGCGTGCAGATGGAAGTGGGACATACTATGGACCTGGTAATATGGGGACTATAACATCAAATATAACTCTTTATGCCATCTGGACAGCGAGGAATCCAGTGCATTATGATAGCGCTGGTGGCTATTACTATTTTGAATGTGGCAAGATGCCACAGAGCAAGGTTAGCGGTTCACTTAAAACAACTTTACAATCGCAATGGAGCTCATTATCCAATGGTTCAATATATAATATATCTCTTGGAGATATAAGTAGTTTTCAAGCAAAGGTGTATAACGGAAATGAGTATTGTTTGTATAATAATGAATATTATCTAGTCGAGCCAATTAGATGGAGATTGCAAGGAAATTCAAATCAAAAATCTGGCTATGGCACAACAACCGACACGCTGGCGATTATGGACACAATTGTGTATGTTGGCAGGTATTCGTCGGGCGCAATAAACGCGGGAGATGGTTATCAAACAAATGCAGCTTGGGCGTTAAGAACTAATCAGTTTGATTACACATTTGTAGCTGAATGGACGCAGTCAATGCCGACTTTTGGCACGACATCACTTTATGGCACACCTGAGAATTTTACAGCGAGTATATTTGTTTCTTCGGTTGACGAGATAAACACGGTTGCTGGCTCTGGTAAAGTGAAGTTTTCCGATTTAGTAAAAGATTATCTAAAATCAACAGGTAATGGCATGCTATACTATACGCGTGATTTAGGAACGAACTATAACAATATCATCTGTCTAAACGGAAACGGTGACAGAACTCAAAGAAAACCTGACTTAAATGCCAACCGTTTGGGCGTACAGTTTACAATTAAAGTGACGGAATATGCGTGCGTGTAAAGACAATATATTTCTACCATATATAGAGTAGTGCGCAACACATAATACACTATATATAGTTTTGTACTATAATTAATGATAAAATAAAAATTTATTTGAACAATGGTAAGTTCTTTTTAAATCATAAAATACCAAAAATATAATGATAGTATTATTAATATTCTTTTTTGTGTTTTTTGAGCTATTTAATCATTTTTATAAATTTACTTGACAAATAACAGAAAAATTTGTATTATATTCATGCTGAGATAGATGGGGAGTTAGCGGTGCCCTGTAACCTGCAATCCGCTATAGCAGGATTGAACGCTTGCTTAGGAGTAATTTGGTTGAAGATGTGCGTAGGATAGGGGCGTTGAAATCAAGGTCTTATGCAATTGGTAACTCTGAACCATGTCAGGTCCTGACGGAAGCATCATTAAGGAGATCTATCGATGTGCCATAAGGTAGCTTTGGTGGAGTTTTTGTTCTACGAAACAGTCAGTCTTATTATTTCGAAGCATTCTCTCAGCCATCATCAAAACAAGGTTAAAGCCTTGTTTTTTTGTTTTAATCGCTTGTTTTATTTGAAGATAGTCATCAATGTCATTTTCTAAAAATATAGTTATACAGTAGTTAAAATTTGGTGCTTTAAAAAGTAATTTTATGCAAGGACAAAGAAAAATCACACCAAGTCATCTTTAAAGGTAGATTTTGTGGTGTGATTTTTTCTATGATGCCGAATGGTGATTGTTTGCGTATTATGTAAGAGCATGAATTTGTGCGCTTACATCTTTTTCATTTCTTTTTTTATCTTTTCAATCTTTGGTTCGACCTTTTCTTTCATCTCGTTAATCTCTTTCTTTACCGCTTTTTCACCTTTATTGACCATAGATTTTGCGTCTTGCGAATGTTTGTAAAGAAGAGCGCCCGTTATCATGCCTGCACCAAAGCCTAGAAGTGTCATCAATTCTTTCATATTTTCCTCCCTATTTGTAGTATCAGCAAAAAAACGACAAAATATGCATAAAAAATGAAGAAAAGCCGTTGGCTTTCAAGTGAAAAAATCTTTGACTTTAAAGCAAAGAGAGGGCAGTGCTTTCCAGTGGAGCGGTGGAATTATAGAGTGCTTTTCTTTTTCGACAAAATAAGAAAATATTAGCTAAGTTAAAAAATTGTGCGCGCTCATATAGTGCTTTAAGGGGTGGACTATGTTAAGCAAAATTCTTCCAGAAAAGATTGCACATATTGTTAACACAAAAATCAACTTAAAAAGCGTGAACGAGATTAGATTTCGTGCGGACAAGCCTATCATTGTGGCGGTGGGTGGGAAAAACTATTTTTTAAGCGAAAACGGGCTAACTTCATCGCTAAAAGACGCGTTATATTCATCTAAGATTGTCATTGAGGACATCATTTTTCGTGCAAGCGAGTGTTCAATATATTCTGTCAATGAGCAGATTAAAAAGGGGTATATTGTCACTGAAAATGGGCTAAGGATTGGTATTGGCGGAAATGTTGTGGAAGAAAACGGACAAGTTAAGACAATGACAAATTTTAACAGCCTGAACATTCGTATTCCGCACGCCATTAAAAACTGCTCACTCTCATATTTTCCATATATCGTGCATGATAACACCATTGAAAACACCCTTGTTATTTCTCCGCCAGGGTGCGGAAAGACCACTTTTTTACGCGATTTTGTGGCACAGTTAAGCGAACGAAATTTAACTTACAATGTGCTACTTCTCGATGAGCGTGGGGAACTGGACACTGAACTTAATGCCAACTTTTATGATAAAATCGCCTTTTCAAGTAAGAAAATGGGCTTTGAGAATGGGATTAGGTCGCTTTCGCCAGACCTCATAGTAACCGATGAAGTCGGGCAGGAAGAGGACATAGATGCTATTTTATACGCTTCGACCTGCGGGGTGAAGATACTTGCTTCCACTCACGCTGATAGTATGGAAACCTTTATCAAAAAGGCACTTTTTCAAAAGTTAATCAAAGAAAAGGTGTTTAAAAGGTATGTGCTACTCTCCAAACGAAATGGCCCTGGAACGAATGAAGGAATATATAACGAGAATTTTTCGCGGTTGTCATCTAGTTTTTGATAAGTCTATTTTAGTTTAGTTATTGGCTTTAATTCTATGAAAAGTTATTTATGTGCTTAAAAGGGGAGAAAGGAATGAAATATGTCATCATTGCAGTTTTATTTGTGATTTGCCTTGTTGTTGGTTACACATTTTTTAGTAAGTATGATAAGCGGAAAAAGTTTTTTACTTCTCTTATCATGTTGGCGGAGAAACTTACAGTGGAAATCAATTTTTCGCGCGAGAGGCTTAAAGTTTTAATTGAAAATTTTGACAAAAATACAAAACAGAATTTGCTAGGCATAGATGAGGGCTTCATTTCTTATCTTGACAAAAAAACGGAATTAAACGAGAAAGAGATTTTTAAAAAGGCGGATGTTTTAAAGAAGAACGAAAAGGATTTTATTTTGCTATTTTTAAAGACGCTAGGGCGAAGTGATGTAGAAAACCAGACGAAGGAGATTGCAAGTTTCAACAAGCGTTTTCAAGAGATGAAGGCGTCAAGCGATTTGGAGTATAAAAAGTACGGCACGCTTTCACTTAAATTAAGTTTAATTGCAGGGCTATTTTTTGTGATTGTGCTTATTTAACTGACTTTTCATGCTATGCACAAGTTTTGTAGCATTTACCATTTAACAAAAAACATTAGGCATTTATTGTTTGTCATATAGCAAAGTAAAATTAGTCGCTATCTATCGCTGAACAAAACCATATTTGCTATTTAACACTGTTTGATTAAATTATAAAAACATGTTTATTACGATTTTAACCTAAGTTGGAGATTTAGATAAAAAGGAAGATTTATGGAGGTTGAAATAATTTTTAAAATTGCGGCAATCGGAATACTCACTGCTGTTGTCAGCCAAATTCTCAAAAACAGCGGTAAAGAGGACATTTCCACTCTTGCCACGCTTGCAGGAGTAGTTATTGTGCTTATTATGGTTATTAACCTAATTGCCGACCTGTTTGACACGATTAGAACGATTTTTAATTTCTGAAAGGAGGGCGAATATGGATTCTCTTTATAAGATTATTGGCATTGCACTTATAACCTGCATTGCCACGCTTATCGTTAAGCCTGTTCGCCCTGATTTTGCCATCTTCATCTCTATTGTCGGCGGAGTGATAATTCTCTTTATGCTGGCAGGGTATTTAACAGATATATTTGATGTTTTTAATCAAATTTTTAATTTCACAAATGTCAATTCTTCTCTCTATAAAATCATCTTCAAAATCATTGGCGTTGGTTATCTTGTGGAGTTCACCGCAAGTCTATGCTCAGACACAGGCAACAACAGCCTTGGCGATAAGGTGTTACTCGGCGGAAAGATAATAATACTCGTTATGGCACTTCCGATTATCACAAGTATACTTGAAATTGTTATGGAGTTACTGCCGACATGAAGAAAGATAAGAAATTATTGCGTAAAAAACGAAGGATCTTCATTATTGTTTTCATCATCTTCATAGCTTCCTTCTTTGGCAGTTTCACGATTGATGGGTATGTTTTAAACACTCCTTTTGTTATGGCAGAAAGCGAAGAAGAAAGCTTAGAAGAGGAGTTAGAGATTGAGATTGGTGAGCAACTTGATGACCTTGATTTTTCCGATTTAGAAATATATATTAATAACCTTGAAAGCTCTGTTAAAGATATGTTCTCAGGTGGCTTTGTAAGCAAGGTGGAAAGTTTAATTAATGGCGAATATATCACTGGTGACAGTTTCCTTAGTTCTGTTTTCTCTCTTCTCTGGGATGGACTACTTGATTTTCTACCGATAATTGCAAGCATAATTGCGATTTCCATACTAGGTGGAATGGTGGGTAACTTAAAGCCAAATACAGGCGGAAAGTCGATTGGAAACATTGTCCACTTTGTGACTTATGGTGTCGTCATCGTCTTTCTGGGGGCAACGCTTGTAGAACTTATCGCTTTGACAAGTAAGACATTGACAAGTCTAAAAAGTCTTATGGATATGATTTTCCCAGTGCTTTTAACCCTTCTCACTGCGGTTGGCGGAAGTGTGTCGGTAGGGCTATATCAGCCTGCGATAGCGCTCCTTGGCAATATCTTCATCTCTCTTATCACTTATTTTCTTATGCCATTATTTATCTTTTCAATAGTGTTCTCCATTGTCGGAAATCTCTCAAATAATGTGAAACTAGATAAGTTTGTAGCTTTTCTTCAAGGCACTTTCAAGTGGTCGATTGGTTTACTTTTCACTCTCTTTTTAGGTTTTATCACTATTCAGGGCATATCAGCAAGTGCTGTCGATGGACTTTCAATTAGAACGGCAAAATACACCATTAAAAGCTATGTTCCGATTGTAGGTGGTTATGTCAGTGACGGACTATCAATCATCATGGCGTCAAGTATGCTGATTAAAAACGCGGTGGGAACGGCTGGGCTTCTTTTAATACTATTTAGCGTGATTTCGCCAGTTATAAGCTTGATACTCTTCATGCTTTCATTGCGCTTTATGGCAGGCATAATCGAACCGATAGGCGATAAAAAGACGGCGAATTTCGTTTCAGATATATCAAAGAGTATGAGTATGCTCATCGCACTAATTGTGGCAGTTTCCTTCATGTATATGGTGATGACAGGGCTTATAATGTGCAGTTGTAATTTGATTTGAAATATCGCTTGAATAAAAAATGTTTTGCAAAAAGAGATATAAGTTGCAAGACTTCTCTTAACTTTTCACCTTTTAAGGAGTTTTTATGAGCGGAATATCTGCGTGGTTATTATCTATCACTGGTGTAGTTCTATTATCTGTGCTTTGTGAGTTTATTTTGCCAGAAGGGCAGATTAATAGGTATGCGCGTGTAATTTTTTCCTTTGTCACGCTTTTTGTTATCATCTCTCCGCTTCCCTCACTATTAAAAAAAGAAATCGACTTTTCCTTTCCAAATTATGACTACACGCTTCAAGAGGACTACCTATATGAGATAAACTTAAATAAACTAGATGCCATTCAAACTGACTTGCAAGAAGAGATTGAGGAAGCGGGAATATATAATATCAGAATTTCAATAAGTGCCAACGCTTATAGCGAAAATTTAGAGATTTACTCTATATATGTCGAACTTTGCGATATTTCATTTTCTGCTGATTTTGAAAATAAAAATAAAAGTGAGGCAAAGCGTGTGATAGAAGAGATTATTTCCTATATGCCAGCACTCAAAGATGTTCCAATTTCTTATGATGACACAAAGATTTTGTAAAAAATGTGAATATAGGCAAACATCAGGGCTTAATAAAAAGGAGTAGATATGGACAAACTTAAAGATTTCATTAAAAAGATAAAAGGTGTTAAGCACATAGAAATATATCTTGCAGTCATCGTTGGGCTTATAGTTATAATTTGTTACTTTCTCTTCGTTACAAAGCCTGAGGACAAAAAAGAAGAAAATTCGACAGAAAATTATTCTAATGCACAGGAATATGCGGACTACTTAGAGAATAAATTATGTAATGTATTGTCCGATATTACAGGCGTTGGCGATGTCAGTGCAATTATAACTCTTGACGGTGGATTTACTTACGAATATGCGGTGGATAGCGAAACCAACACAACAACCTCTGGCTCGTCAGAAACATCTGTCACTGTGGACACGACAATATTAGTAAACGGAGAACCTGTTGTTGTCAAAGTAATTTATCCTGAAATAAAGGGGGTGGTGATTGTTGCCGATGGAAGCGAAAATTTTGCAATTAAGATGAACATTATGGAAGCGGTTCAAACACTTCTTGGTGTAGAAGCTAGTAGTATGACAATATTATCGTAAAAAGATTTTAAAAGGAGAATACAATGAAAAAAAGAACGAAGATAATCATTCTTTCACTAATGATAGTCCTTCTAGGAGTGACAGGTTATTTAAATATTGTTTTAAACAATAATGTAAGTCCAACTACGACCACAACTACAACATCCTACTTTGTTTCATATAGAAATGATAGAGAAACTTCACGCGACCAACAGATGTTATACTATGACGCTATTATCGACAGTGAAACATCTAGCGCGGAAGCTAAGACAAATGCCGAAAATGCAAAACTTGCACTTATTGCTTCCATGGAAAAGGAACTTGACACTGAAAACTTAGTTAAGGCTTGCGGTTTTTCTGATTGCGTTATCTCCATAACCGATCCTAATGTTAATGTAGTTGTTGAATGTGCTTCTATTACAGACGATGAAAATATCATAATAACTAACACTGTTTCTGAGGCATTAGGTATAGAACCAAGATATATTGTAATAATTCCTGTTGAATAGTTTGCTTTTTATAAAAATATGTGCTAAAATGATGCTGTAAAAGGGAGTTTTTATGGCAGTAAAGTCTGAGGACAATAAAAATAAGGGTAAAATAACCTTAGATAGAAATATACTTGTGTCTATCATCAACCTTGCAACTAAGGAGATAAACGGCGTTGAAAGCGTATGTAATAAGCATCGTCCGCTTTATAAGAGAATGTTCAACCGTTACGATGACGGAGTGGAGGTAAAGTTCGAAAAGAATGGCGCATTGACCATTGATGTGTATATAAATATATACATTGGCTTCAATGTGCCTGACATTGCCTTCCGCGTGCAAGAGAACATCCGTAATTCACTTGCAACCATGGTGGCATTAAAGCCAATGAAGATAAATGTTCACATCGTAGATGTAGAGTGCGATAGAGAGGCTTCCGATGCGTAGAGATGCAAGAGAGGGTGCGTTTAAACTCATCTTTGAAACGCTATTTAAGGATGCGGAAGAGGAAACGCTTAACGAAGTCATTAGCCCACTTAAAAAGGAAGCGGACATAACCTTTTGTGAAGACATATTTAACGCTTATAAAGAACATAGAGAGGAGCTAGAAAAAGAGGTATCAACGCATCTTCAAAATTACGATGTTTCGCGCGTTTATCGCATTGACCTTGCACTTATTTATCTTGCGCTTACGGAAATAAAATATCTTTCCACTCCAAAAGCTGTGGCAATCAACGAGGCGATTGAAATTTCAAAAAAATATTCGACCATCGACAGCAAAAGATTTATAAATGGAATACTTTCAGCGATAATAGGTTAGTATGAATGCATTAAGTGTCACAAAGTTTAATAGCATTGTTAGAGATATCTTTAACAGCGAGGAACTTCTCCACAACATAAGTATTGTTGGAGAAGTTTTTGGCGTGTCAAGAGCAAAAACTGCCATTTATTTTTCGCTTAAAGATGAAGAAAGCTCCTTGCCATGTCTGACTTTTAATTTGTCGCTTTTTGATAACATTAAAGAGGGTGATATGGTGACCATTCAAGGTTCGCCAAATTACTATGTCAAAAGTGGTAGATTTAACTTTGTTACATACAGCATTGTGCCATCAGGGCTAGGATTACTCTATCAAAAATTTGTTGAACTTAAAAACAAACTTGAACAAGAGGGATTATTCTCACAAGAACACAAGAAAGAAATGCCAAAGAGTATTAAGCGTATTGGTGTTGTTACCTCTAAGGAAGGCGCAGTTATTCAAGATATTAAAAATGTTGCTTGGCGTAGAAATCCATCGGTTGACATCGTGCTTTACTCATGTAAGGTGCAGGGTAACGGGGCTGAAAAAGAGATAGCGGAAGGAATTGACTTCTTTTCAAACTATGATAAGGTGGATGCTGTGATTGTGGCGCGAGGTGGTGGCTCTCTTGAAGATTTATCAGCATATAACACTGAAATTGTGGCGCGTTCGGCATATAACTGCAACAAATTTCTAGTTTCTGCGGTTGGTCATGAGGTAGATTTTACTATCATCGACTTTGTAAGTGATTTAAGAGCTCCAACACCGAGTGCGGCAGCAGAGCTAGTGACGGAAGATAGGCAAAAAGAAAAAATAAATTTCAAGCATATTTTAAATAAACTTACAAGAGATTTAGAAAATTATATCGGTGACAAATTAGAGGAGTATAACGATTTAACAGCATATCTATTGACGCGCTGTGAAGATTATGTTGAAGATAAAAAAGAGCCGTTAAAATTTAATGCAAGTAAGTTATCTTATATTATTGAAAAACTATGTATGCAAGAGGAGCATAACTTAAAATTAAAACAAAGCATGCTTGACGGACTAAATCCTATGCGCGTGCTAGAAAGAGGCTATGCCAAAGTGGAACAAGGTGGAGTGGCAATAAATGATGCAAAAAGTGTGTTAGATAGTATGCCACTAGAAATTAATTTCTGTGACGGACAGGTAACGACCAGCGTTATGAAGAAAACAATATTTGAACAAAAGGGAGATTTAAGGAGATAAATATGGAAAAAGAACTCATTTATGAAGATGCCATAAAAGAATTAGAGGAAATAACAAATAAACTAGATAGTGAAAGTTTGCCACTAGCAAAAAGCGAGGAGCTTTTTAATCGTGCGCTATTTTTAGCTAAATTTTGCCAAGAAGAACTTTCAAAATCTTCTAAAAAACTCTTTGAAATTAAAAAAGAGTTTGACAGAATTCAAGAGGAGGAGAGCGAATGAAACTAAGTAAACTTGTCGGCGAGAGATATAAAGAAACGCCAAACGGAGCACAACTAAAAAGTCATATCTTACTTCTTCGTGCGGGCTACATAAAGCAGGTTAGCACGGGTATTTTTTCCATGCTTCCACCGGCACAGAGAGTGAGCCAAAAAATTCAAAATATCATCCGCGAAGAGATGAACGCCATCGGCGGTCAAGAGGTCTTATTCCCTGTTGTTATGCCAAGAGAACTTTGGGAGATGTCTGGGCGCTATCAAACTATACAAGAGGAATTACTCCGCTTTAAAGACAGAACTGGTCATGATATGCTTTTAGGCATGACGCATGAAGAGGCCGCCGTTCACATGGTTATGAACACCGTGAAAAGTCATGACGAGCTTCCTTGCATGATTTATCAAATTCAAACAAAATATCGTGATGAGGCGCGCCCACGCGGTGGACTTATTCGCGTTAAAGAGTTTTTGATGAAAGACGCATACTCTTTCCATACCTCTCAGGAAGATTTAGATAGTTATTATAAAAAAGTCTATGACGCTTACAACAGAATTTACAAGCGTATAGGGCTTAAAAATTTCATTTCTGTGAAGTCTGACAGTGGCATCATGGGCGGTAAGGTGGCGGACGAGTTTATGCTTGTCACCGACAGCGGAGAAGATAGGCTTGTGCTTTGCGATAAGTGTGGCTATAAGGCGAACATGGAGGTTGCAAGTGGCGTCAAAACTCCAAATGCTGAGTGCGAGATGAAAGAACTTGAAGAGGTGTTCACAGGTAACGCAAAGACGATTGAAGAACTTTGCCATTATCTTAATATTAAGCCAGAAGAGACCGTCAAGGCGGTGTGCTATGTGACAAGTGAGGAGAGGCTAGTTGTCGCGTTTCTTCGTGGTGACTATGATATCAACGAAAAGAAACTAGCGAAACTTTGTAAGAGCGAGATTAAAGTTGCCGACACTGACAAATTTGGCTTAGTGGCTGGCAATATCGGTTGCGTGAACTTGACCGTGCCAGAGGACGCACTTGTTTTCTATGATAATTCGCTTGAAAATTTAAACAACTTTGTGACAGGTGCAAATAGAGAAGATTACCACTTAAAAAATGTGTGTGCTTCGCGTGATTTAAGCGATGTCGTTTTTGACGATATTGCGCTTGTGAAAGAGGGCGATTATTGCCCTGTATGCGGGGAAAAATTGAGGCTCACGCGCGGAATTGAAATCGGCAACATCTTCCAACTCGGCACAAAATACACAAAGTCTATGGGTATGAAGGTTAGCATGCCAGACGGAAGCAGTATGGAGCCAATCATGGGTTGCTATGGCATAGGAATAGGCAGGGCGCTTGCCAGCATAATTGAAGAAAAGGGCGATGAAAAGGGTATTGTTTGGCCTATGACCGTTGCTCCATGGCAGGTGCATTTCTGTCCACTTCGTCTTGATGATGAGAATGTTTCGGCGGTGGCTGATGAACTCTATAAAAAGATGCACGACGCTGGCATTGAGGTGCTATACGATGACCGCGTTGTCTCCGCTGGTGTAAAACTCACTGACAGCGAACTTATGGGCATGCCAATCCGTGTGGTGATTAGCCCTAAAACTATGGCAAACGGCACAGCCGAAGTGACCATGCGCGAAACTGGCGAAACAAACTTTATTCCTCTTCAAAATCTATTAAGCGAACTTAAAGCAATAATCGAAGATGAGGTCGGCGAGATAGAAAAAAATCTTTGAAAATAAAGCTTTTAGCGAAGAGCGAAGGCAAGTCGTTGGCTCGCAGTGAAAAACTGAGAAAAGATTATATAAGCTGGTGTTGTTTTGAGCAAAAGAGCGTAGCGATTGCTGTCGAAACATCTCAAAAATCAAGCTGTCCTCTCTTAGATCCTTCGACTACGCTCAGGATGACAGAAATAGTGAAAAAGTTGGATATTTTTTGAGAGTTTTGCCGTAACGCCGTAGCTTTGTTAGTTTAATTAGTTTATTTATTCTAAATGATACCTTATTTGAATAAAATATTCTATGAAAAAGGGTTCGGTTCGGTGGGCGTTTAAAGTCTTTGTGCTTTCACTTTCACTCTCCATTGTTTTTAGTTTAATGTCGCAAAGTTTGTTGCCGACATTATCTTCTTTTTTCTCTATCTTTGTAATTATCTTTTTTATCTTTGTGGCGGTGGTGTTTGATATGGTTGCGGTGGCATTCACAACGATAAGCGAAGATAAACTTTTGCCATACAAAGACGAAAAGGGCTACAACATGGCTCTCTCACTGTGTCGAAACGCCGACAAGGTTTCCTCTTTTGGTGGAGATGTTGTGGGCGATATTTGTGGAATATTGAGCGGAGCTGGCGGTGTAAGTTTGGTTCTTAATATGCACCTTGAAGGCAGTGAGCTTAACCTTCTTGTGACTTGTTTAGTAAGCAGTCTTATTGCAGGTGTCACAATCTTTTGTAAGGCGATTATGAAAAGTTATTCCATTGAAAATTGCGGCAAAATTGCTATAAAAACAGGCTCGTATTTGGAGTTTGGAAGAAAAAATCGAAAAGAAAAAACTAAAAAGTGAAAAAAGTCGATGGAAGAGGAAAGGGTTGGGAAACCAATGGAGTAGCCGTTAGAAAAGTTCACTTTTCGTGCCGGCGTTAAGCGTAGTTGGTGTCCGCAACAAAAAATTGCTTTACAAAGTGTTATCAAAATGCTATAATATCGTGTATGGAAAATTTTTATGATGCAATTTTGGATGCGTTAGTGGATGTTTTCAAGATGATGCCTATTCTCTTTTTGGCATATCTTCTTGTTTCATACCTTTCACACGACCATAATCATAAATTTTCTGGCTTTCTCAGCAAAAAGAAAAGGACGAGCGTGCTTTACGCTTCCTTTTTAGGTTGTGTTCCTCAGTGTGGATTTAGTTCGGTTATTGCCGACCTATATTCAAGGCAAAAGGTGACACTCGGCACGCTGGTTGCGGTGTTTGCAGCAACAAGTGATGAGGCAATTCCTATCATGATTGCCACGCCGAGCCAAATTTTAAATATGCTCCTTTTAATCGGCATAAAGATAGTTTTGGCGCTCCTTTGGGGCTATGGCATCGACTTTGTTGTTGAAATTTTCTCTAAATTAAGAAAGAAAAAGGTGGCAAATGCTACGGCGAAAAATTTGGTCGGTGAAGATGCCAGCAAAACAAAGGAATTTTCTCATGCGGAAAACGACCATGTTGCTAATCACGAGTTAAGCGAAGGTCATCATGAACACCATATTCATGAGTGTGGGCATATACACAGTGACACTTGTGATGAACATTGTCACCATGACGAACAATGCTGTGTTGACAACATCTTTTTGGACGCTTTTAAACACACAATGGAAATTGCTATTTATGTTTTCATTGCAACTTTTATCATAAATCTACTTATCAACTATTTCACGCTTGATATTTTTACAACAATACTCACAGACAATGGTATTGTCCAAATACTTATTGCGTGCGTTGTAGGTCTTATTCCAAACTGCGCTTCATCTGTTTTACTTGTCGAACTCTTCACAGTCGGCGCGCTTTCATTTCCAGCACTTGTTGCAGGACTTTCTACGGGCGCAGGCGTTGGACTTATCATTCTTATTACCAAAAACAAGCATCCGCTTAAAAATATAGGCATACTGCTTTTGCAGTTCGCTATCGGTGTTGTGAGCGGTTTGATAATTTATGGCATCTTTCAATTAGTTATTTGATTGGGTTATGTAGAAATATATAAAACTAAAATTTTAAGGAGGTAAGAGTGTCTTTTGAAACTAATCGCGTGTCGCAAATTAAATTATATATAATACTTGATTCGTTTGTATTAATCTTACCATTTTTAATTGGATTACCAATTACATTAGCAGAAAAGCGGTATGATGATTTATTTATCATGTTAAGTATTTGTATCCCTCTTTGTATTGTTGTTATTGTTCAATTTATACTTTTACGAAAATATTATTTAGGAAAAGTTTTTGTAAATGAAGAAGGCGTTGGATATAAATATAAAAACAAAACATATAAAATTTTTAAATGGGAAGAAATTATAAAAGTTAGTATTGGGAATGCGTATTTCGTTTTTTATAAGGATGAAAAGATAAATCGAGGCAAAAATATAGTAGAAATGAAGTATTCGTCAACAAATAAAAATTATTCGAAAATCATGGATACCTGCAAAGAAATATGTAAACTTATAGATTCAAAACAAAAAGAAAATGGCTTTCAAGTTCAATATACCAGTGAAAATGTTAGGAAAATTTTTGAAAAATAAAATAAAAACTGCTTAGAAATTAAACGGTTTTACGCTTTGAGATGGTATTGCCACTTTTTGTTAAAAAATGAATTTGAACAAAAACATAAGAAGCAATAATGTTGCGTGACATCGTCACTTTCAATAGGCAGAAAAATTAAGTTTGAATTTAAAAACATTAAACATCCAAAATTTGTTTGGTTTGTTTGGTAAAACGCTTGCAAAATATATTTCTATATGTTATAATCATTCCGTCATTGGACAAATAAGCACTCAAAGC
The DNA here is from genome assembly GCA_018715545.1 of Candidatus Caccovivens faecavium. Taxonomy (GTDB): domain Bacteria; phylum Bacillota; class Clostridia; order Christensenellales; family UBA1242; genus Caccovivens; species Caccovivens faecavium. Next base: position 25,274 of record DVLK01000098.1, read on the forward strand.
AAATTTTTAAACAGGTTGCCTGAACGCTTGCAAACTTTGGTTTTATGTTTTAAATTATGAATTTGTTTGCAGGTAAAAGAGTAATCTTGGGTTGGTTTAAAGAGTTAAAACTTTGGGGAAGGACAAAAACTAGGAGGTAAAAAATTATGTCAGTTATTTCAATGAAACAACTTCTTGAAGCTGGTGTTCATTTCGGTCACCAAACAAGAAAGTGGAACCCTAAGATGAAAGAATACATCTTCACTGCAAGAAATGATATTCACATCTTAAATTTGGAGCTCACATCAGAGCAAATCGACAAGGCATACAGCTTTGTTCGCGATGTTGTAGCTTCTGGAAAGAGCGTGCTTTTTGTTGGAACAAAGAAGCAGGCGCAAGAAGCAGTTAAGGAAGAGGCAGAGAGATGCGGAATGTTCTACATCAACACTCGTTGGCTTGGCGGAACTTTAACTAACTTCAAAACAATTAGAAACAGAATTGAGAGATTAAATAAACTCAATCAAATGGAAAAGGTTGGTGAATTTGACCTTCTTCCAAAGAAAGAGGTTGCTCTCTTAAAGCAAGAAAGAGATAAGCTTGAAAAGAACCTCGGCGGAATTAAAGATATGCACGAACTTCCAGGTGTACTTTTCGTTGTTGACCCAACCAATGAAAAAATCTGTGTTCATGAAGCAAACATCTTAAACATTCCAGTAGTTTCACTTGTTGACACAAACTGCGACCCATCAAATGTCACAATTGTAATTCCAGGAAATGATGATGCTATTCGCTCTGTTAAGCTCATTGCAAGCGCAATTGCAGACGCTGTTATTGAGGCAAGAGAGGGCGTTTCTATGCAGAAGAATGAAGAGGAAGACGAGAAGGTTGACCTTGAAAGTTTACTCACAGAAGCTAAGCCTAGCTTAGAGCTTGCTGAGGCTGGCGAGGAAGTTAAAAAGACAAACAAAAAACCTAAGAAAAAACCAGCCAAGAAAGTAGAAAAAACTGAAAAGGTTGAAGAAAAGAAAGAAGAAGTAAAAGAAGAAAAAGTTGAAGAGAAAAAGGACGCTGAATAATCTAAATACTTAGCGTTTCAAGAAAAAATTTAAAATCAAAAAGGAGATAATTATGAGTTTTACTGCACAAGATGTTGCAAAATTAAGACAACAAACAGGCGTTGGTATGATGGAGTGCAAAAAGGCACTTACCGATGCTAATGGAGATTTTGAAAAGGCAATTGTTCTTCTTCGTGAAAGAGGACTTAAAGCGGTTGACAAAAAGCAAAACAGAATAGCTTCCGAAGGCGCTGTTGCTTCTTACATCCACATGGGCGGAAAGATAGGCGTTTTGGTTGAAGTTAACTGTGAAACCGACTTCGTTGCAAAGAGTGACGATTTCCAAGTTTTGGTTAAAGACATTGCTATGCAAATTGCTGCTGCAAATCCTAAGTATGTTCGTGAAGAGGAAGTTGACCCTAGCGAACTTGAAAAGGAAAAGGAAATTTTGAAAGTGCAAGCGCTTAATGAGGGCAAGCCTGCAAATATCGTTGAAAGAATGATTGAAGGAAGAATTAAGAAGTATTATGAAGATGTCTGCCTTCTCAATCAACCATTCGTTAAAGATAGCAGTAAAACAATTAAGGACATCTTAACAGAAGCAACTTTAAAAATCGGAGAGAAAATCTCTGTTAGACGCTTTGTTCGTTATGAGCTTGGCGAGGGACTTGAAAAGAGAAATGATAATCTTGCAGAAGAAGTTGCAAAACAGATGGCAAATATTAAATAATTTAAAGAATAGGTTTTCCTATTCTTTATTTTTACTATTGACATGTAAAATCAAATATATTAGAATATTGTCAAGAGAGGTGTTATATGGAAGTTAATATTGTTGCGTCAACAAAGGTGAATTATAAGGCAGACAAAGAGGAACTTGATAGATTTGGAGGAATAAGTGCGGGAATTTGTTATTCTCCAAATGGTTTTGAAAGTTTGCTAAGCGAAAATAGTGAAGCTACACAAAAAAGAATTGAAAGGACAAAAAATAGTGGGCACCATAGCGTCTATGGGCATGGTGAAGTATCTTTGATTTTAGAGGGTGTCCCTAAGGCTCTTGCAATGTTTTTGAATAATGAAAAGGAGTATAACACAAGCGAGCGCTCGGCAAGATACACCAAGATGAAACTTCAAGGAGAGGAAGAGGAAATCTATAATAAATGGGTGGGTATTTTTAAGAACAAAATTATGTCTAGATATGCTGGTGTTGCACCTAATTTCTTTACCGAAAGAAAGATAACCACTTTGGCACAGGAGAATGCAAGGTATTTGATTTCAGTTTTCACTTTGACTACCCTTGAATATACCACTTCATATAGGCAACTTAATTACATATATGGCTTCATGCAAAAGGAAATACATAGAGAAAATCCTCTTGTTTTCGACAAGATGATAAGACCATATTTTATCGAATTTTGTGAAAAACTTAAACAGCTTAACCTCATAGACGAAAGGTTGCAAAATAATGGTAAGGGGAGAGAATTTAGCTTAATTGACAGGGATGGCACGCCTCTAACAAAGTATTTTGGTGATGTGTATGCAACGAGTTACAAGGGCTCATTTGCTGAGCTTGCACAGGCACAAAGGCATAGAACGATTGATTATAGTTTTAAATTTACAGATGAAAGTTTCTTTATTCCTCCAATAATTAAAGATGACGAAAAATTGGTAAAAGAATGGCTTAATGATTGTGCAAAGCAATATAATGTCTTTCCGCAAGGAATGTTAGTTGAAATTGAAGAGCGGGGAACATATAAAAACTTTATTTTGAAAATGCAAGAGCGCCTTTGCTCGTGCGCGCAACTTGAAATCAACAAGCAAACGCTTGAAACATTGCGCGAATATAAACAAGCGCTCCTTGCAAGCAATCATCCAAGATATGCTGAACTCAAAGACTTTGATGCTTCAAGATGCACATTTCCAGATAAATATAAGTTTGACTGCAAAACGCCTTGCGTTTTTTATGAAGGCGTGACAGGAGAAAGAGAGATATAAACACAGGTGTTTGAGCGAAAAATGAAAAAATTAAAATTTAAGAGATGCTTTGTTTTAATTGTCAATTAATTTATTTATAAAAAAATTGAACGATCGTGTCGTTCAATTTTTTAGTTACCTTTTTTCTTAGCAGTCTTAATGCATTTTGTGCAAGCTCTTACTCTTTTTCCGTTAATTTCTGTTTCTTGAAGATTAACATTATATTTTCTTGGAGCTTTGTTATTGGCATGGCTCACTGTTTTTCCGTCCATTTTGCCTTTTTCGCAAATTTCGCAAACTCTACTCATTTCCCTTCTCCTTTTATTATTTTTATTTACGGGCTTTATTTTATCATACTTTTAATAAAAAATCAACTATTTTTTCTATTTTGTTTTTAATTTTACTAATCGACTCATAATAATAGCTGTAATAAAGAATTGTGTTTTAACTTCTTTATAAATGAATAAAAGGTATTTTTATACGCATATAAATAAAAGAGGCGCTTATATTAATTTTGCGAAATTTTGAACTCAAATTTTAAATAAAATTTACAAAATTTAACAATAATCGTTAAAGGAAAAATATTTTTGAATTATTTTTGAAAAAAATATTTTTTTGTTTAATTTTACTTGCGAAAATTTAGATAATGGTGTATTATATAGCTAGGTGTAGGGCTCTCAATGTTCCCAAAGCCTATATTATCGGAAGCCTAGTCAAGCACAACGAAGTTGTATTTGAGCGAGGCTGATGGTTATACAAACTGTGGTGGTGCAATTCATTGCACATTTTGTGTTAACAAAATTAAAATTTAACTTGTTAAATTTTAACATCACTATTATCGAAAATTTATTTATAAAATTTTCGGGCGAATTGATGCATTGTTTTTTTGGAGGAAACTTTTGACAGTAGATACCAATAATTATTATGGTAAAATTTCAATTAGCGACAAGGCGATACGCACTGTCGCTGGTTTTGTCGCCATGGATTGTTATGGTGTCGTTGACCTTGTTTCTAAGAGCATAAAAGACAGTGCGCGTGAGTTTTTTAAAAAGGAATCCTATTCTCGTGGGGTTTCAGTAAATCATATCGACAACCGTATATATATTGACATACACTGCATTTTAAAGTATGGTGTTTCTATTTCTGCGGTTGCTGAGTCACTTAAAAAATCAGTTAAATACACAATTGAAAATTTCACAGGCATGATTGTTGACACTGTGAATGTTCACGTTGTGGGTGTTAGAGTGTAGGAGTTAATTATTATGCAGAAAACGATTAATGGTGTGTCCTTTCGTAAGATGGTTCTTGCGGGGGTTAGCCTTTTAGAGCAAAATAAAGAATATATTGATTCGCTTAATGTCTTTCCTGTTCCAGATGGAGACACAGGAACAAATATGTTTCTAACGATGAAGTCCGCTATGACAGAGATAAATAAGTGCATGAATAACGATATTTCTTCTCTTTCAGAAGCTTTCAGCAAGGGCGCTCTTCGTGGCGCGAGAGGAAATAGCGGTGTTATTACTTCTCAGATTTTTAAAGGGTTTTGTTCTGTAACAAGTGGATGTAAAGAGATTACAACAAAAGATTTTGCAAAGGCTATGCAAGAGGGCGCGACCATTGCATACAAAGCTGTCACAAAGCCAAAAGAGGGGACTATCTTAACTGTCATTCGTGTTATGGCTGAAAACGCCGTTTCTCTTGCGAAGAAGCATGAAGATTTTGAAGTGTTCTTAAAGAAAGTGATAGACACAGGTGAAGAAATTTTAAAACAGACGCCTGAAATGCTTCCTGTGCTTAAAAAGGCGGGAGTTGTGGACTCTGGTGGTAGAGGTATTCTTGTTATCTTCACAGGATTTTATCGCTACATCATGGGCGATGAAGATTTAGAAATAACATTTGAAGATGACAAACAACCTCAAAGTCTTGACGATGTGATTGCGGACATAAATAATCTTGGCGATATTGAATTCGGTTACTGCACTGAGTATATGATTATCCATATGCACAAAAAGACGACAGAAGCAGATATTGATAAGCTAAGAGAAAAACTTATGGAAATCGGCGACTCTGTCATCTGCATCGGTGACCTATCGCTTGTCAAAGTGCATGTGCATACAAACGAACCTAACAAAGCTCTCGGCTATGCGCTTGAACTTGGTGAACTTTTCAACTTGAAAATAGAAAATATGCGTGAACAAAACAGAGAACTTAAAAAGAAAGCACAAGTTGTTGAAGAAAGCAAAGAAATGGGTATGATTTCTGTCGCTCCTGGTGATGGACTTGCATCAATATTTAAAGATTTAACAGTTGATGAAATTATTGTTGGTGGTCAAACTATGAACCCAAGTGCTGAGGACATTGCTACCGCTGCCGACAAAGTGCCTGCAAGAACCGTTTTTGTTTTTCCTAATAATAAGAATATCGTTTTAGCAGCAGAACAAGCAAACGATGTGACAAATAAAAATTTAGTCATCATTCCAACCAAAAGCGTTCCAGAAGGAATTTCCGCAGCTATCGCTTTCAATCCCGAGGCCAGTGTTGAAGAAAACAAGACGGCTATGCTTGACGCGATAAAGTCTGTCCGCTCTGGACAGGTGACTTATGCAGTTCGCGACACTCATGTCGATGGTTTTGACCTTCGAAAGGGAGAGATTATTGGACTTGACGACAAGGCAATCTTGGCGAAGGGTGACTTAGTGGGCGACACCACAGAAAAACTTATCGAAACGATGTTTAATGACAGCGTTATCAACATTACACTGTTCTTTGGCGAGGATATTAGAGAGGATGAAGCAAATAAATTGCAAGAAAAACTTGCTGAAAAATATCCTGAGTGCGAAGTAACGGTAGCTAATGGCGGTCAGCCAGTATATTATTACATCATTTCACTTGAATAATTTTAAAAGCGCTTAATTTAAGTGCTTTTATTTTACATGCTTTTAGTTATTATATCATAATTAAATAAATATTTTTATTTTAAAGGTCGAAAAAAGTTTAATATTTTTATTGGCAATATTGACAAAATTAATTTTTGTGGTAAAATAGTTTTAAGAGGTGAATATGAATAACTTAGCCTATGAAGGTGAGATTGTACGCTTGGCCACAAAATACTTTGCAATGAGTGAAGATGAAATAGCTAGCGCGCTTATAAGAGCCAAGAAGAAAAAAGATTTTAGCGAAAGTTATTTATATTCTATTTTAATTTCGGCTGAACCTTATTTTGCTAGATATATTAAAGATACTCCGATCGACTTACAAAGGAAAATTGGTAGGGTGGCATTTGATGGTTTAAATTATTCAACCTTTCCTCTCTATGAAACGCCGTCAGAAATGAGGTATAGACTTGCTGAGTTCTTTAACATGGCAAGTAATTATGGTATAAATCCATACAAAATTTTTTATTCCACTGTCATTTCAAAGGCTCATCTGTTTTTTAATAAAGAGGGAAAATATAGTAATTACAAGCGTGATATTAGTAATTTTGAGGTGGTTTCAAGGGCTATTGAAGAGCAACTTGGGCTAGATAGAACTAAGGTTGCGAAAATGTATGAGCGCTGTTCTTCTCTTTCCTATAAAGTTGACACAGAAAAGGTTGCCAAAAACTACCGTGCAATCAGGAGGTTGAGTTATAATTCTGAATTTGTATTCAATATGGTAGATGTCAAGGAAATTTTGAGAAATAATCCTACTTTATATTCTTGTTCTGAAAATCAAATAGAAAGTGCTTTTAATTATCTTAAAAAGAAAGCTGAAATTTATAAGCATAGAAATAAGGACACAAGATTTGTAGAAGATATTTTAAATAGCTGGATAAAGAACAATTCTTCATCACTTGCTATCAATGTTGAAGGAATGAAAAGTAAAGAAAGAGCGTTGTATAGCTTTTTGACTACTATTGCAAGTAAAGATGAAGTAGCTAGTGTTTTGTACTCTACATTTGATAATCCGACTAGTATTTCCACCATAAATAAGATTTCTAGTGATACATTTTTTAGACACGACAATTATATGAAAGTGATAAAGACGCTCATCTATTATCTGGACAATCCAAGTAAAGAGAAATATCCTATAAACGCCTTAAACTACTTAAAACATTCAAAACTTGTATATTCTATTGACCATAAGAGGTTAAATGCTTTTTTAGATAAAGTTAAAAATTGTGACATTCAAGATAATACAAATTTAATCCAAAAATTTGTTGAAAAGGGCGATGCTATCTATTCCTATTTCGACAAATATACTGATGACGAAATAATAGAAAAACTTAGAACGAACAAGATTTTATTCCGCATAAAACTCTATAACATGACTAAATCAATGATTGCGCATAAGTTTTACGAGGTATTTTCGCATAATCCTGACGAAAAGTTTAATTATTTGAATGACCTTTTGCGTGAAAATTATAACTTAGAGCTTATCTGTCTTCATATCAATGATGCAGAAAGAAGTTTATTAAATTTGAAAGTTGCTTTAAAAAAAGAAGAAAAAATCTTACCTTTTGCAAAGGCAATTGAAGAGTTTACTAGTAGCTTTATGGGTGTATATTATCAGTACGAAGAAAAATATTTAAAAACTAGTTTTAGTGAAGCTATGAATTTGTTTTTAAAAAGGGTTGACCGCGTGAAAGAAGAGATTGACACTCTTTATAATGAAGGGGTTGATGAGGCAAAGAAACGATATGATAATGTTGAAGCTTTGTATAACGCTTTTAAGCAAAATACGGGAGAAAAGTTATCAAAAAATAACAATCCTATAACAAGGCGCGAGGATTTTAAAAATCAATTAAATGAGGTTATAGAGAGCTTAGAAAAAGAAGTTGGAACAAAACAACTTTCCATCTATGATTATAAAGATGAAGATGACGACAAATATGAAGCTTTAAATATATTAAAGGGCGTGCGAGCTAGATTTAACACTTTTGATAGCCATGTAGAGAAAGAAAAATGTTGAAAGCAATATTATTAGAAGTTACTACCAAGCGTGTTAAAGTCACATTTGAGCGAAATTAATGTTCACTCAAATATTGAGTGTGTAATTTATTGTACATTTTGTGGTTATAAAATTCAAAATTTAACTTGGTTAAGTTTTAACATCATATAGATTATTTGCAACACATGTTTAAATTTCAAATTCAAGTGTTTTTAATAGATATTTTCGAAATTTAAGCATTTTGTTTGCAAATATTTTTCTTTTATATTATAATAGACTTGTTTTAAGGAGATTTATATGAATGAGATGGTGGATGAAATTTTTTCATCGCTTAAAAATGACCTAGAAAAAGCATATTCTCATCAACAAGATGAATATCTTTTAATAAGAGCGGGTCGCGCTAATCCTCATATCTTAGATAAGGTTATGGTGGAATATTATGGTGTTATGACCCCAATCAATCAAATGGGAACTATTTCCGTTTCTGAGGCTAGGATTTTAAATATCAATATTTGGGATGCTAGTCAAATAAAAAATGTTGTTAAAGCTATTAATCAGGCAGATATTGGAATTTCGCCAACAGATGACGGCAAAACAATAAGACTTGTTTTTCCAGCGCTAACCGAAGAGCGTAGAAAAGAAATTTGTAAGAATGTCAAAAAGATTTGTGAAGAAACAAAAATTGCAATGCGTAATGCAAGACGCGATAGCCTTGATATGCTTAAAGATTTAAAAAAGGACAATGTGCTATCTGAGGACGAACTTTCAAGTTGTGAAAAAGATGTGCAAAAGATGATAGATAAATATACGGCTCTTGCGGATAGTTTAGCAATTGAGAAAGAAGACGAGGTTATGAAAGTTTAATTTGGAGTTTTATGAAAAAATTACCTACTCATATCGCATTTATCATGGACGGCAATAGGCGCTGGGCAAAAAAGCGTGGGCTTAACAAGATGTTAGGGCATAAGAAGGGCGCTGAGGTGCTTGTAAGTGTAATTAAAGAGCTTAATAAGATAAATGAGATTAAATATGCTTCATTTTTTGCGTTTTCAACTGAGAATTGGAATAGAGAACAAAAAGAAATTGATGCAATTTTTCATCTTATTGAAGAGATGTTTGAGAAAAATGAGCAGGAATTTAACAACCTTAACATAAAATTTGTAGTTATGGGTGATATATCGCGTTTTCCGGTAGTAATGCAAGAAAAACTTATAAAAGTTCAGGAAAACAGCAAGAATAATAGTGGACTTACTGTGCTTCTTGCTTTAAACTATGGAGGAAGGGATGATATTGCACAAGCAGTTAATAAACTGTTAAAGGCAAATTTCAAAAGTGTCACAGAAGAAGATATAAAGCGAAATTTATTGTCCTATCCAGCGCCAGATATTGATTTTCTTATAAGAACAAGTGGTGAGCAGAGAGTTTCAAATTTTATGCTATTTCAACTTGCTTATAGTGAGATGTATTTTCCAAAGTATTGTTGGCCAGCGCTTACTAAAAAACGCCTCTATAAGGCATTAAAAATTTATTCAAAAAGAAACAGAAGATTTGGAGGGAATTAATGAAAAAACGAGTTTATTCATCAGTGTTAATAGTGCTACTTTTAGCAATCTTATTTGTGCTTAAAATTTTTGTTAGCGACTATTTCTTTGACGCGTTTTTTGGAATAATTGCATGCATCGCTTCATTTGAGATGTCAAGATTGCTTTCTAAAACTAAGCGTTATAATTTTCAAATATTGTCAGTAATTTTTCCAGCGCTCATCCTAGCTTGTCATTTGATTTGTGCGCATTATGCTAGCGCGCTTGGTGATATTTACTGGATTTTGTGGGCAATACTTATAGATTTTGCACTCATGCTTGTGGTACTTGCTGGAACTTTCTTAATTCAGCTTATTCGCAAAAAGAAAGTGCTTGAAGAAATGACTACGCGTGATGTTAAAAATATGTCAGTCGCAAAATTTGCTTTCAAAAAATGTTTGAACACCCTTATTGTCTTTGTTTATCCTGCATTTTTCTTCCTATTTATGGTGTTTGTCAATCACATGGGCGACTTGCCATTATCAAAACTCACAGATGTAGCGGTAGATTTCTCTATCTTCATTTTAATGACAGCAATCTTAATTCCTATGTTTTCAGATACCTTTGCAATGCTCACAGGTTCTCTTATTGGCGGAAAAAAATTATGTCCAAGAATAAGTCCAGGAAAAACAATATCTGGCACAGTAGGCGGTGCTGTTTGGACTCTTCTTCTTATGTCAGCTGTTTGGCTAATCTTTGCTAATATCAACGGCTTTGATTTTATGTGGTCAAGTTTTCCAATTTGGGCATATCTCATCATCGTTTTAATAGGAGTCGGTATAGCGGTTGCGGGCGACCTGTTTGAAAGTATCTTAAAACGCCATTCAGGAGTTAAAGATAGCGGTAGACTAGTTCCGGGGCATGGCGGAATACTTGATAGAATAGATTCATATATCTTTATTGCACCATATATTATGCTTGCATTCTGGATTTTTGCTCTATAATAATGTAAAATCTTGATGGTTAACAAGCTAATTTTGGATGAATTTTTCAAATGCGAATGATTTTTTAGGTACTCATGAAATCATAGGAGTAAGATTATGACGACATTTTTATATGTGCTACTTGCGATTGTGGTTCTTTTATTCATGGTTATGGTTCATGAGCTTGGACACTACATCGCAGGAAAAATTTTAAAATTTAAGATAACTGAATTTTCAATAGGCTTTGGAAAGGCTATCTTTTCTCATACCTCTAAAAAGACAGGCGAAAAGTTTTCTCTTCGCATTTTTCCACTTGGAGGCTACTGCTCATTCTACGGTGAGGAAGATGACGGTACGGCGGAAAACTTAGATAAGAGTGACAAAAATATAGTTGATATACAAAACAATGACGGAGTGCCTTTTAACAGCCAAAAACCATGGAAAAGAATAATCGTCTTTTTAGCTGGCGTGACTATGAATTTTTTGACCGCCATCCTCTTTTCTTGGATACTTCTTTGCACAGTTGGTTACGATGTTCCACAGATTATTGATTATAGCTCAACTATAAATGTTGATGAGAATGGGCAAAGCATTTTCCAAGAAGGGGATGTTATCACTCATGTAAATGGGCAAAAAATTGATTTCGCCTTTGGTGTCAATTTTAACACAGCTATCTCTAACCAAAAAGAAGCTGCAAAAGAATTTTATGAAAGCGACAACTATACGGGTGGAGATTATGTTTTTGATATGACTGTTCGCCGTGACGGAGAGAGTATTGTTTTAGAAAATGTGAAGATAGTTCAAGAGGTTGTGACAGAAACAGATAGCGAAACAGGTGAAGTTAAAACAAGTTATGTTTATCTTATGGGCTTAGAAAGCACAGAGGACAAAGTTTGCACACAGGCTTATAAATATGGCTTCTTTGAGGGGCTTGGTCGCTCGTTTTCTATGGCGTTTGGCTTTGCTTGGGTTGTGCTTAAAAGTTTATGGATGCTTATAACCTTCCAAATTCCTATTACTGAGATGGGCGGAACGATAACAACCATTGCCACAATGGCAGAATATACTGCAATAAACCCTGCAAATCTTTTAATCTTTATACCACTAATATCTGCCAATCTTGCCATATTTAACCTGTTGCCGTTTCCAGCGCTTGACGGGGCGCATGTTCTGTTTACGGTAATTGAATGGATACGAGGGAAGCCGATAAATCGAAAAGTGGAGAACACCATTCACTTTGTTGGTATTTGCATACTCTTTGCCTTTGTCGTCATTGTAGATATACTGCATTTTTTACTTTGAAGATAGACAAAAATATTTAGAAAAACTCTATGTCGAAAAACATTAGAGTTTTTTATATTGACAAAATAGATATTTTTGTTTATAATTTGCGAAAAAGGACGAAATGGAAAGAAAAACGATTTTAAAGCTTAAAGAAGTGTTTTCGCACGGCTACGCGTGGACAAGAGGCTGTGAGCATTATAGTTATGTTTTAAATAATGGTTATAATGTGGCTTATATAATAAATTGCTTTGGGCATGCATGCTTTAATTTAACCAACAAACAACTTGACAATCTGAATTTCAACATGACAGACTATTATGCACTAAGAAATTTTTATAAATATAAAAACGAAACGAAAAGAGAGGTTTCAGAAGAGTTATTTTCTTTTGTCGAACAGGCGGGCATCAAGGTGAGTAGTTTAAGTCGAGGAATACTTAAACGCAACCAAACGGTGGTGGCGCTTTATATTGACGAAAAATATAAAGATATCCACTTTATCAAGCTGGACGAATATGGCTGGTCGAGTAAATTAGGTATTACTCCGGGAATTAAGCTATATGAAAATGTTCCGGAAAAAATTTCGCCTTTTTATGAGTTTTATGATAGCTATATTTTAACCAACAAAAAAGCCGATGGGGATGGGGTGACAAAGAATATTGTTGACAACAATCCCGTTCTCATTCTATAAAAACAACTTGACAAATTATGTCATATTTTATAAAATGATAACATGAATTTTGAACAAGAGTTTAATAAAAAGTTTGGAGAGAGATTTCCTGATTTATATCTAAAAAATGTTGTTGTAGATAAGGACACTTGCACAGTGACTTTTCTTTATCCATCCACTGATGAAACGCTTACCGATGTTGAAAAAGAGGAAATTATAAAGTTTATAGAAGAAAAACTTTCGCTTGTCTTTTTACATCTTAAAGTTAAATTCATGAAGGCCTATGTTGAAGAAAAACTCATAAGAAAGACGCTTTTTAATATACTTGAAGATAAATTTAAATTACTAAAAACATACATTCATGATGAAGATATCAAGGTTGAGATAACAAATATTGATTGTACAATCACCTTTGATGTCAGTCCGCGTCTTGCACAATTTTTTGCTGATAATAAGGCGTCAGTGTATATTGCAAAGGCGCTAAAAGAAAATTTTTTAATTAATTTTAACATCAACTTGAATTTACTTGATGATAAGGTTGACGAAGTTGATATTGACAATATAGAGATAAAAACGACCGCGCGCAAAACTCAGAGATATGATGTATTGGTAATTAAAGAGGTGATTGGAAAAGATATTCCGCCAAAGCCAGAATATATTATAAATATTCAATCGCCTAAATCCTCGGTAATTTTAGCGGGCTACATTGGAGATTTGGAACGCAAAGATTTTGTCATTAAGAAGGGGGCGCGTGCAGGTCAGCAAAAAGCTTATTATAAATTTAATCTATTTGACGGCAAGGGTAAAATTGAGTGCTTATATTTTTGTCCAAAAAAATATGAAAGAGATATGGATGCCTTAGAGGAGCATATGTTCCTACTTCTACATGGTGATGTGAAGTTAGGACTAAATGGCAAGTTGACACTATATATTGATAAGCTTGCTCTTGCAAGTGAAACTGAGCAGAAAGAGGTTGAAAAGCCTCGCGAGCAAGTTAAGGAAGTGGAAATAGAGAGGCTTGGAGCGCTTGAACAGGACAATATGTTTGGTGAAGTTGAAAAATACAACCATAAGGTTATGGACCATAATATTGTGGTATTCGATGTTGAAACCACAGGCTTAAATCCTGAAACGGACCAAATAATTGAGCTTGGCGCTGTAAAAATTGAAAGGGGAAATATCGTTGAAAAATTCTCTACTTTTGTGAAGCCTACTATTGAAATTCCGTATGAAGTTACAGAGCTTACACATATCACAAATGAAATGGTGGAAAGTGCACCAAATATAGAAGATGTTATCAGGCAATTTTATGAATTTTCCAAGGACTGTGTGCTTTGCGGACATAATATTATAAACTTTGATATTAAGTTTATTAGGCGCTTTGGTAGTTACCAAAATTTGGATTTTAATAACGACTTAATCGACACAATGAACGAGGCGAGAGTATCACGCTTGAAAATTTCTAGGTTCAATCTTGGAACAGTGACAAAGGCGTTAGGTATTGAACTAAAAGGAGCGCACCGAGCGTGGAATGACGCGTTTGCAACTGCTCAGGTACTTTTAAAACTAAATGAAGCAGGAAGAAAGCTGTAAGTCACATTTTTAACTGTAACTTGTGGCAATGTCATTTAAATTAGAAAATATTTGCTGTAAATATGTTTAAATTTGGCTTAATTGGCTAAATATGTTATTAATTTTAAATTATTTATAGATTTTTTGAAAAATATATTAAAAAATCTTGCTTTTTTTAAATTTATCGGTTATAATAATCTTATCTTGTGGCAGGGAGTGGGCAATGTTTGCTCACTCTTTGTGTTAATAGGAGGAAAATATGGCAAAAGTCAAAGAGATAAGTGAAGCAAAAGTAAGACCTATAATTGAGGGAATGGGCTATGAACTTGTGGATGTGGAATACAAGAAAGAGTTTGATGGTATGAGCCTTATCTTTACAATTGACAAAGAAGAAGGTGTGACAATTGACGACTGTGAAAAAGTAAATAAGGCGATTGACCCAATTATTGATGAGCTTAACCCGACAGATGATGAGCCTTACACTTTGGTTGTTTCTAGCCCTGGACTTGATAGACAGCTTAAAACGGACAGAGATTTAAAGAGAACTCTCAATAAGGATGTGACATTAACTCTCTTTTCAAAGCTCAATGGGAAGAAGAACTTTGAAGGTACGCTTGTAAATTTTGACGATAAAACGGTCACGATAAAGATAGATGACGAGGAAAAAATATTTGACAGAGATAAGATTGCTGGCTTAAAACTTGTCATAAAATTTTAAGGAAGAATAAGGAGAAAATAATGGTAAATAAAGATTTTTTTAAGGCATTAGAAGAATTAGAACAAGAGAGAAATATAGATAAAGACACTTTCATTCAAACGCTTGAAACTGCTTTGACATCTGCTTATAAAAAGATGTATGGCGAAGCTAAAAGTGCTATGGTAAAGCTTTATCCAGAACGCAACACTATAAGGATTTATTCCTATAAGACTGTTGTAGACAATGTTGAAGATGAGGACAAGGAAATTTCTCTTGAAGAGGCGAGAAAAACAAAAAAATCTTACAAAGTCGGCGATATTGTTGCCGTTGAGGAAACTACCAAAGATTTTGGAAGAATTGCCGCTCAAACTGCAAAGCAAGTTGTTATGCAAAAACTTAAAGAGCTTGAAAGACAACAGGCTGCAAGCGAATTATCTGAAAAAGAGGATGAACTTTTAACGACCATTGTTAAGCGTATAGATGGAGATAATGTTTTTGTAAGTATTCCAGGCACGAACACAGAAGGTGCACTTATGAAACAGGATCAAATTCCAGGCGACAAATTTCAAGTTGGCGACAGAGTGAAAGTTTATGTAAAAAAGATTAAGGAATCTTTCCGTGGCCCTCAAATTCAAGTTTCAAGAAGCAATATTGGCTTTGTAAGAAAGCTTTTTGAACTGGAAATTCCTGAGATTGCAAGTGGCGAGGTGGTGATAAAAAATATCGCACGCGATGCAGGCAACAGAACAAAAGTGGCAGTTTATAGCGATAAGCCAAATGTTGATGCTGTTGGAGCATGTGTTGGAAATAGGGGTTCAAGAATTAACACTATTGTCAATGAACTAAACGGCGAAAAGATTGATTTAGTCGAATATTCTAGCGATCCTCTTGAATATATTGCAAGAGCGTTAAGCCCAGCAAAAGTGCTTTCAGTTGAAACAAATGACAGCCTTAACATGAGCCAGGTTATAGTTCCTGATGACAAGCTTTCCTTAGCTATTGGCAAAGGCGGTGTTAATGTTAGACTAGCCGCAAAACTTACAGGCTGGAAGATTGATGTTAAGCCTGAAAGCTACGTTAAGCCAGTTAAGGATGAAAAAGAACCTGAATATGAACTTACAGAGCTTACTGATGAAGATTCTTTCGATACAATGAGTGATCTTGATGACCTTGAAGAAATAAACGGAGATGATGAAAACTGATGCAAGAAAGATTAAGAATGTGTATCGTCTGCCATGGTCGCAGTGACAAAAAGGAACTTGTCCGCTTAGTTAAAAATAAAGATGGCGAAATCTTCTTGGACAAAACGGGCAAGGCTAACGGCAGAGGTGCTTATGTCTGCAAGTCAAAAGATTGTTTTGATAAGCTTAAAAAGACTAGGGCGTTAAATCGTGCTTTTAAGTGTGAAATACCACTTGAAATATATGAAAAACTTGGAGAGGAAATTGAAAACTCTTAACGGAATTATTAACATTTGCCGAAAGGCAGGATATCTCATTATTGGCGGGGAAAATATTAAGAATAATCCGCATAAAATGTATCTTATATTAATTGATAAATCTAGTGGTGCTTCTCTTAAAAGAGAGATAAATCATTTAATAGCCTCGCGAAACATTCCATTTTTGGAAGTTGAAGAACTTGCAAAAACGGTCGGAATAGAAAATTGTAAGGCAGTGGCAATAAAAAATAAGGCACTAAGTGCTGAAATAAGCAAAATGATAAAAGGAGAGTAATTTGGCAAATCAATTAAACGGACTTAAAACAATAAACAACTTACAGAGAGATGGCTCTTTGCAGAATTTATTATTATCTATCAAAAATTCTAAGCTTGAACTTGATACTTTTTCTAAAAAATTGCAAGAGAAAAAGCAGATTTTACAGGCAAAGCTGAGAGAGGAAGAAAAGGTAAAGGCTGAGGAAAATTTAAAAGCAAACACTATTGAAGAAAAACAAAAGGAAACACCCATAGTTACATCAACAACTTCAAAGCCTATTGAGGAGAAGAAGGAGTTTAAGCCAGGCGAAAATAAAAATAATTTCCGAAAGTTTGACAATAAGTTTGATAAAGATAAGTTCCAGAATAGGAATTTTGCGGGAGCCAAGCCACAAAACAAACCTCCTTTTAACAAAAACGCACAGCAAAAGAATGGCAACAAGCCTTTTGTTTCAACCAAAGCTAATAACTATAAAAGCTTTGCTCCAACTGAAAGCAGTGCCGTTTTAGCTCAACCAGAACGCAACTTTGGCAATAAGAATAAGCGTAGAAATGTTGAGGAAACTAAAAAGCAAAATCAGAAGCAAAAGAATATGGAGCGTTACGCTGGCAAAGATAACAATATCTATGTGCTTGATGATGAGAACGGCTTTGAAGAAACTATAATGGGTTCACGAAAACTTATAAAGAAGAAAAAAGAGGTGCAAATGGTTATTGCTCCTAAAATTACTCATGCTGTTTTAACATCAAGAGAAATAACAATCAAAGATTTGAGTGAAAAGATAGGTAAACCTGTTTCAGAATTAGTTAAAAAGTGTATGCTTCTTGGCATCATGGCAACAATTAATAGCACCATTGATTTTGATACGGCAGAACTTATTTGCTCTGATTTTGGTATAACGCTAGAACTTAAACTTGATAAATCTTATGAAGAAAAACTTATTGATATTTCAAGTGAAGATGATGATAAGAATATGGTTAAGCGTCCACCTGTTGTAACTGTTATGGGGCATGTTGACCATGGTAAGACATCCCTCCTTGATGCTTTCAGAAAAAGCAACGTGGTTCTTGGCGAAGCGGGAGGTATAACACAAAAAATAGGCGCATATCAAATTACATTCAATAATGAAAAAATTACTTTCATAGACACACCAGGTCACGCAGCATTTACAAAGATGCGTGCGCGTGGTGCTGAGGTGACTGATATTGCTATTTTGGTGGTTGCGGCGGATGATGGTATAATGCCTCAAACTGTGGAAGCAATAAATCACATTAAGGCTGCAAAAGTACCAATGATAGTGGCAATAAATAAAATGGATAAGCCAGGCGCTAATCCAGATCGAGTTATGCAACAATTGACCGAACATGGTATTTTACCTGAAAAATGGGGTGGTGAAGCAATATGTATTCCTATTTCGGCAAAAACAGGTATGGGGCTTGATGAGCTTAAAAAGATGATACTCTTGGTTGCTGAAATGGAAAACCTAAAAGCTAATCCTAACCGTAAAGCAACCGGTGTTGTTATCGAAGCCGAACTCGATAAATCGCGCGGACCAGTGGCAACAGTACTTGTTAAAAATGGTACGCTTAAAGTTGGAGATTCCATCATCAGTGGTATAACTTATGGTAAGGTTAAGGCGATGTTTGATGAAAACGGTAAGCAGGTTAAAAAAGCTCCACCATCGACACCTGTCGCTGTTATGGGCTTTAATGATGTTCCATCGTCTGGTGACCAAGTTTATGCTGTGGAAGATAGCTTATCTAAACAGGTTATTAACGAAAGAATTAATAAGATTAAAGCAGAGCGCGCAAAACAAACCTCAGGTGTTAGTGCAGATGACTTTATGTCAAGAATACATGAAGGAAGCTTAAAGAACTTAAATATCATAATAAAAGCTGATACGCAAGGTTCAGTTGAAGCGTTACGAGGCTCATTAGAGGCTATTAGAAACGAAGAAGTAAAGGTTGTTACAATTCATAGCGGTGCGGGGGCAATCACAGAAAGTGACTTAATTTTGGCTCAAACAACAGGTGCTATCGTCATTGCATTTAACATAAAAACACCGTCTAAAATCATGCAAATGGCTGAATCTCTCAAAGTTACAGTTTTTGAAACACGCATAATTTATGAAGCAATTGATGAAATAACCAAACTATCGAAAGGCATGATGACAACAAAATATGAAGAGAAATATATCGGAAGTGCAGAAATTAGAGCGGTATTTAAACTTTCTAGCGCAGGAAAGATTGCAGGAAGCTATGTTACTGACGGTAAAATTCAGCGTAATTCTATTGCAAAAATCAAGCGTGGCAATGAAACAATCGCTGAAACCACTGTTGAATCTCTTAAAATTGTTAAAGATGAAAAAGCAGAAGTTGCAAAAGGCTTTGAGTGTGGTGTCAAATTTAAAGATAATGTTGATTTTGAGGAAGGAGATATGGTGGAATATTATATTAAAGAAGAGGTTAAGAGAGATTAATCTCTTTTTTATTTAATTTCCTTTGTTTTTTTGAAGAAATTTTATATAATAGATACAGCGAAAGAATATAGTAGCTAGACAAAGTTTTAAAAGAGATAATTTAATCTTATTAAAAAACTTTTTGTTAAAGTCTTTATTCCTTCGCTTTCGATAAACATACTAAAAACAATAGTAGTATTATGGAGGTAATATGTCTAACAGGCAGGAACGCGCAAATAGCGAAATTCAAAAATGTTTAATTGAAATAATACAGGAGAAGATGAACGACCCAAGGCTCAACAAGATTATAAGTGTGACAGAGGTTAAAGTTAGCCCTGATTTTAAATATTGTAAAGTAAAAATCAGTGTGCTTGATGTCAAAGATATTGAGGCAGTAACCAGTGTCTTACAAAAGTCTGAGGGGTATATTAAAAAGGAACTTGGTAAAATGCTTGATATGCCATATATGCCAAAACTAAAATTTGAGGTCGATAAAGGCGCGATAAGTACATTGCGCGTGGAAGAAATCTTAAAAAATTTAAACATTCCACCTAAGGAGGAGGAAAGTGACGGCGAATGAAATAAAAAATAAGATTTGTGAAGCTAAAAACATTGCCATCTTTGGGCATCTTCATCCAGATTTAGATTGTTTTGGGGCGATGTTCGGAGCGAAGTTTCTATGTGAAAGCTTAGGCACTAAATGCGATATGTTTAGTAATTTTTCTGATGACTTATTTTTACTTAATATTTTTCCAAAGACAGCATTTAAAGAAGAATTTAAAGAGAAAAAATATGATTTAATCTTAATTGTTGATTGCAACTCGCTAGCTAGAATAGATGAATTATATCGTGATAAATTAATAGGTAAAAGGCTTCTCATTATCGACCATCATGAACAGAATGAGCAAGAGGACAATGCAGATTTTTATATTAAGCCTCAAAAGTGTTCAGCGAGCATAATCATCTTTGAACTAATGGAAAAATTTGATATACAATTGACGGCGGAATATGCTACGTATTTATTCTCTGGGCTTGTTGGTGATACTGGAAGATTTTTGCATACAAATACGGATGCTAGCGCTTTTATTTGCGCGTCAAAGCTTTTAAAGGCTGGCGCTGATATTCAAAAGGTATATGATGTTATATATCGTTCACTTACTATGAAACAAGCAAGGCTAAGAGATTTTATGTTTGCAAATTTAAAAGATAATGGTAAAAGAGTTTGCTATTTAGCTGTAAGCGAAGAAGATTTAGTGAAACTTCATGCATCTGTCGAGGACTTAAAGATGTTTGTGGATGATATAAATAAGATTAAAGATTACGATGTAGTTATGCTTGCTTATGAGGTTAAGCCTAAGGAATTTAAAGTTAGTCTTAGGTCAAAAAATGGAGTAATCGTATCAAATATAGCAAATAAATATGGCGGTGGTGGACATAAAATGGCTGCGGGCTTTAATCTAATAGGCAATAAATATTCGATTACAAAAAAATTGAAAGCTATATGTGAGGAATTTTAATGCTAGAAAGTGGAATAATTTTAATAAATAAGCCAAAGGGAATTTCATCAAACAAGGTTGTAAATATTGTTAAGGCGACACTTCACGCAAAAAAGTGCGGACATCTTGGGACCTTGGACCTTGAAGGGGAAGGGTTACTCCCGATAACAGTAAATAGCGCAACAAAGCTTTTTGATTATTTTCTAAAAAAAGATAAAACTTATGAAGCTAATTTTGTCTTTGGCTATGAAACTGACACTTTGGACACCTCAGGTACGATAGTAAAAGCTAAGGAGGTAAATTTTACCGAAGCAGAACTAGAAGAGGCTGTAAAAGGTATGATAGGAAAATATGAGCAAATGCCACCTATTTATTCCGCCAAAAAAGTAGGAGGAAAAGTAGCGTATGTTGAAGCGCGAAAAGGGCAGGAGGTGAATTTGTCACCAAAGGAAGTTGAAATAATCTCCTTCAAAATTCTAGGCAAGGTAGGAGAAAATACATATCGTTTTGAAATCTCTTGTTCGAGTGGCACTTATATTCGAAGTATTGCACGCGACCTTGCATACCACCTCGGCACATATGGTAGTATGCAATGCATACTACGCACAAGATGTGGAAAGTTCTATCTTAAAAACGCTGTAACTCTGGAAGAATTCAAAAAGGGGAATTTTAAATTAATTTCCACTGATTGCGTTTTTAACTATGAAAAATTAGAACTAAGCGATGATGAATTTTTTAGGATTGAAAATGGGCAAACGCTTCAAAAAGAGGTGTTGGATGGAAAGTATAAACTTTATAATTCTTCCACCTTTTTAGGAATTGGAGAGTGCTATCGTAACAGTCTAAAATTAACGCTAAGGCTATTTTAATTTTATGTTAGAATATTAGAAAATTATAAAAATGTATCAATTTAAAATTTAATTAAAAGAAGCAAAAATTTAATAATAGGAGATAAATATGTCTAAAATTTTATTTGGACCTGCGGGCAACAGTCAGTCATTTTTTGATGAAGGACACTCTACCACTTTGGAAACTCCAAAATGGATTAGTGAGCGTGGGCTTGACCTCTTTGAATATAGCTTTGGTCAAGGCTATCGCATGAGCACGGAAACAGCGATTAAAATTGGGGAAGAATTTAAAAAATACAACATTGAAATGTCAGTTCATGCTCCATACTTTATCAATTTTGCCAACCCTGACGAAGAGATGTATGCAAAAAGTGTCGGTTATCTCACAACAGGTATCAAATTCTTAAAAAATTTTGGCGCAAAGAGAATGGTGTTTCATCCTGCTTCCTGCGGAAAACTATCGCGCGAAGAGGCGGTGAAACTTATGACAGATAGACTAAAAGCCACTATGCCAAAACTTGAAGAGGAACTAGGGGACGAGCTTTATCTCTGTCCTGAAACGATGGGAAAAACTATGCAGATTGGCACTTATAAGGAGATAATTGACCTTTGCACTATTTCTCCGCGTCTTCTTCCTACTTTTGATTTTGGACATATAAATGCTCTGACGCAAGGCACTTTAAAATCGGCAGATGATTATAAACGCATTTTTGATTATGCTTTTGAAAAGTTAGGAGATAGAACAAAAATAGCACACATTCACTTTTCAAAGATACAATATGGAGCTAAGGGTGAAATCAGGCATTTGACTTTTGAAGATGATATTTATGGACCTAAATTTGAAGATTTGGTCAATGTTTTAATTGATTATGACCTTTCTTGTCATGTAATTTGTGAGTCATCTGGCACAATGGCAGAAGATAGCAAAACGATGAAAGATATTTATCTTAAAACGCTTGCAAATCATAAATAGGTATGTTATAATAAATAAAGTTGTTGGTGTCACAAAACACCGATTTAAATTTTATCAAAGTATTTGGCATAGATATTATAATTTGTCAATTTGTACTAGATGAAATAAAAATTTATAGATAGGAGAAAAAAATATGGTATCAGCAGGAGATTTTAGAAAAGGAACAACTTTCGAAATGGACGGAGCAGTTTACAGCGTCGTTGACTTTTTACATGTAAAGCCAGGGAAAGGCTCTCCATTTGTTAGAGCAAAGATTAAAAATGTTATGACAGGGCAAGTTAGAGAAGATACATTTAACCCTAGTGATAAATTCCAAGAGGCAGTGATTGAAAAGAAAGATATGCTTTATCTTTATAACGATGGCGATTTATACTACTTCATGGACAACGAAACATTTGAGCAAATGCCACTCAACAAGGATGTAGTTGCAGATGTTCTAAATTTCGTTACAGAAAACATGAACACTACCATGTATATGTATAAGGGCGTGCCTTTCGCAGTTTATCCACCAACATTTGTAGAACTTGAAGTGGTTGACACAGAGCCTGGTATTCAAGGCGATACTTCAAAGGCTTCAAAAAAGCCAGCTAAACTCATTACAGGTTATACTATCAATGTTCCACTTTTTGTCAATATCGGCGACATCATAAGAGTGGACACGCGTGACGGCTCATACATGGAAAAAGTTAAGTAATTTTTTTGTTTAACTTTAACCTTTATACTTTTGAATTAATGTATAAAAACAATTTAATTTATGATAAAGATTAATCATTTAAGATTAGTCTTTTTTGTATTATCTTAAAATTTACTTGATTTATTTTTATATTTATTTTATACTTATCTAGTATATTGTGTGCTAATATTCGGCATGCAAAGATTTGATTTAATAGAGGGATGATATGTTAGATAAAAAATACAACATTCAAGAAAAAGAAGCAAAGTGGCAAAAATATTGGCAGGAAAATGGAATATATAAATTTGACCCAAAATCTAATAAGCCTACCTTTTCCATTGACACACCTCCACCAACTGTCAGCGGTAAGCTTCATATCGGACACATTTCTGGCTTCACACAGGCAGATATGATTGCTCGTTATCATCGTATGCAAGGGAAAAATCTTTTTTACCCTCTTGGATTTGACAATAATGGGCTTCCAACAGAACTACTAGTAGAGAAAGAGAAAAAAATCCGTGCTCATACATTGCCACGCGAAGAATTTACTGAAATTGCACTTGAACTAGTTTCTAAATATAACCAATCATATCGTGATATGATGGTAAAAGCTGGTATGTCTTGCGATTTAGATTTAGGTTATAACACGATTGACAAGAAAAGTCAAAAGACAAGCCAAAAGTCTTTTATCGAACTTGCAAAGAAAGGGATTGCATACCGCGCAAATAAGCCTTCGCCTTGGTGTTGTAAGTGTAGGACAAGTGTAGCAGAATTAGAGCTTGACGATAAAGAACTTGATAGTATATTTAACTATTTGAACTTCAAATTGGCGGATGGCTCAGGAACTATTCCTATCGCCACAACGCGTCCTGAGTTTTTGCCAGCATGCGTAGCTATCTTTGTTAATCCAGAGGATGAAAGATATGCAAAGCTTATCGGTAAAAAAGTTAAAGTGCCACTTTTTGAAGAAAACGAAGTGACTGTGCTTGCAGATAGCAAGGTTGGAATTGACAAAGGAACAGGCATAGTTATGTGTTGCACTTTCGGTGACCAAACTGATGTTGAGTGGTGGAGAGAATACAAACTCCCGCTTAAACAAGCGATCGACGAGGGTGGCAGAATGACAGAAATTGCGGGCAAATATGCCGGCATGAAGGTGCTTGAAGCGAGAAAAGCAGTTATTGAAGATTTGAAGGCGGAGGGGTATATATATAAACAAGAGCCTATAAAGCACTCAGTTAAAGTTCACGAGAGATGCGAAGAACCTATCGAATTTCTCTCTAAAAAGCAGTGGTTTATTAAAACTTCCACGCCGGAACTCAAAAAGAAATGGGCAGAGCTTGGCGAGGAACTCATTTGGCATCCAGAGAGTATGAAAGTGAGATATATGACTTGGGTGAATAACTTAAATCAAGATTGGTCAATCTCGCGTCAACGCTATTTCGGCGTGCCATTTCCTGTGTGGTATTGTGCTGATTGTGGCGAGCCTATATTTGCTGATGAAAAAGATTTACCAGTTAATCCTCTAACAGATAAGCCAAAGGATGCAGTTTGCCATAAGTGTGGCTCATCAAACTTCATTCCAGAAAGCGATGTTATGGACACTTGGGCAACATCTTCTGTTACTCCACAAATTAATTGTAATTGGGCAGATGATGAAGAGGGTTGCAAGAAGCGTATGCCAATGGATATGCGCTTTTGCGGGCGCGATATTATCACAACTTGGAGTCTTAGAACGATAATTAAGGCGTATTATCACCAAAACTGCCTGCCTTGGAAGATGCTTATAGTTAACGGTTGGGTTATGGCAGATAAAGGTATAAAAATTAGCAAACACCTATCAAATTCAAAAATGGACTTGCAGGAAATTCTTTCCACTTATGGGGCAGATGTCGTTAGATATTGGTGCGCAATCGGAGCATATGGCAGAGATGTTATGTTCAGTGATGACGGACTAAAAGACGGCTACAAGCTTTTAAATAAGCTTTGGAATGCATCAAAATTTGTGCTTTCATTCTTAGAGTATTATACTCCAAATAAACCTAAGACAATTTTGCCAATGGATAGGTATATCATGCATAAGTTTAATGATGCCTATAAAAAGACTTGTGCACAATATGATAATGTCGAAATGGGATATGCTAAGGCAGAAATTGAAAAGTTCTTTTGGAATTTCTGCGATAACTACATTGAGCTTGCTAAAAATCGTCTATATAAGCCAGAAGTATATGGAGAGGACACAAAAGCTTCTGCGCAGTGGGCTTGCTATAATGTGCTTTTAGGCATGCTAAAACTTTTCGCTATAACAATGCCTCATATAACGGAAGAAATTTATCAAGATTATTTCAGGAAATTTGAAAACGAAAAGAGTATTCATCTTTGCGTATTAAAGCCAATTGAAATTGAAAATGAAGATAACATTATTGAAAATGGTGATGAAGTATTAGATATTGTTTCAAGGGTAAGACAGTTCAAAAGCGAAAATAAGCTCAGTCTTAAAACGGAAATTGAAAATATGACCATTCAAAGCGAAAAAATTTCGTTCATCAAAGAGTGTGAGGACGACATCAAGGCGGTTACCTCAGTGCGTGAGCTTAAATATAAGGATGGAGATTTTGCAGTTACAATTGGCAAAGTGATAGAAGATTAATCTTCAATAATCATTTTAATAATTCTTTTTGCAAGCAAATTTTGAACATTAAAACGCTTTGACTTTGGTCAGAGTGTTTTTTAATGGTTATAATTTAGATTATATGTATATTTTTCTTAAATTCAAGCACAATATTACTAACAAGGAAACATCCTTGGGAAAACGGGAGGTAAACTATGTTCGGAAAGAAAAAAGCGTCCAGAAAGAACGCTAATTCAGAAGCATCCAGCGAGAGTGCTTCAAGAGCAAAGAGCTGTGAGGCAGGAAAAGAAGCTAAATCTAGCAAAAACTGCAAAAGTTCTAGTGCGAAAAACTGCAAATAGTTGTTTCTCGTAGAAAAAACGCTTTTAAAAAGCGTTTTTTTATTTATCTTAATTTTTTTAACACATTTTTAAAGTCTTTTGGATGTGGAACGCTAAAAACAAAGTCCTTGTTTAGTTCGTTATTATGAAATTTCATAGTTTTTAGGTGCAAGTAGCTATGAGAATATAGGTCATTAGCGCCATACAGTTTATCGCCAATCAGCGGATGATCTATTGAGGAGGCGTGTAGGCGTATTTGGTGGGTGCGTCCTTTAAATATTTCTGCCTTGACCAAAGTTAAAGAATAATCTCGCTTAGCGCTTAAACCGTTCCTTTTTTCACTCAAAGCTATTTTATTTAAGACGGCACGAAAGTTCTTTAATAATTTGCATCTAAAATTTAAGTACTTCATATCTTTTAAATGCTTAATAGGTGTAAAGGTCGTCTTTGCATATTGACCAAAGGGAGAAATGATGCGTTTTCTATTGTTTATGCCGTTTTCAATGATAGTATAGATAGGCGCTTCAACAACTGTTTTTCTTGTTATATCTCCATGACAAATGGCATGATATTCCTTTTCAATATTGACTGTGTTTTGATAGGTGATCGTGTCCTTTGCAACAAGAATAATTCCAGAGGCGTCTTTATCTAATCTATTCATTATTCTAAGCGTAAATTCGCTGTCATTGATATATGCACAAATCATACCAGCAAGATTATTGTGATAGTGACTCTTTGATGGTGTCGTTGGAAGAAGCGATGGCTTATTGATAACAAGATAGTAATCATCTTCATAGATGATGTCGAGTGGAGCATAGATTTTTTCAATTTCAGTGCCTTTAAAAGGATTTCTATCAATTTTAAGAATGTCGCCAAATTTAAGAGGATGACTTATATTTTCTGGCTTGCCATTTATCATGATTGCGCCAAAATATGAGCGCAAATTTTTTATAAAATGCTCACTGAAATTCTTTTGTTTTAAACATATATAAACGCTTTCGTAACTTTTTTCTATTTTTATCTCTAAGTATTTCATATCAGCTTATTTTAACATTTTTTACGCATATATCAAAATAAATAAGGCAATTTACTTGACAAAATTTTATCGTTATTTTATACTATCAATGTAAAAACGATGATGAAAGACTAGTAGGCTTGTGGTTTTTCTTACAGAGAGTCCTTTTTGCTGAGATAGGGCAGAAAAAGCAGGTTGAATTCACTTTCTAGTTGCACCTTGAAAGATTTTCGAGTAGGGGTTGTCGCGTGGGCAGGCGTAATTGTCATAATGAGGTGCTTATATAAGCATGAAATTAGGTGGTAACACGATTAATAATCGTCCTAATATTTTTAGGGCGATTTTTTAATGCAAGAACAACATGATATAACACGAGTGTTTTCTTATGAGGAGAGGGGAGTATGAAAGAAAAACTTGAACAGATTTTAAAAGATGCACAATGCGAAATTGAAAAGTGTGACGATGTTAAAACGCTTGATGAAGTTAGGGTTAAATTTTTAGGCAAGCAAGGGGAGTTAACTTCAATTTTACGAAATATGAAAGAAGTGCCACCAGAAGAGCGAAAAACTGTTGGTATGCTTGCTAATGGTGTTAGGGAGAAGCTTGAAGCTGCGATAAGTAAGAAAAGCGAAAAGCTTGAAGAAGAAGCTCTTTTAAAGGCTATGGAGAAGGAGAAGATTGATATCACCATGCCAAGCAAAGGAGTGAAAAGAGGCGCGCTTCACCCGCTCACTAGGTTCAATAATAAGTTTATGGATATTTGTGTTGAAATGGGCTTTACCGTTATCCAAGGCCCTGAGATTGACACAGATTACTATAACTTTGAAGCACTAAATGTGCCAAAAAATCACCCAGCACGCGATATGCAAGATTCTCTATACATTACAGACAATATTCTTTTAAGAACACAAACCTCAAATATGCAAGTACATGCCATGGAAGAATTAAAGCCTCCATTTAAGATTGTTTGCCCAGGAAGAGTATATAGAAACGATGATGATAGTTCTCATTCGCCAATATTTAACCAATTTGAAGCACTTGTTGTCGATGAAAATGTTGGATTAAAAGACTTGATGAAGATGATTGATGTCATATTAAAGAAACTATTTGGCGAAAATGTGAAGATGAGAGTTCGCCCTGCATATTTCCCATTTACCGAGCCTTCCATCGAAATTGATGCCACTTGTCAGATGTGCCAAGGCAAGGGTTGTTCTCTTTGCAAAGGTACAGGTTTTTCTGAGGTATTTGGCGCAGGCGTGGTCAATCCAAAAGTGTTAGAGATGTCGGGAATAGACAGCAAAAAATATAGCGGTTTTGCGTTTGGTCCTGGAATTGATAGAAGCGTGATGGTGACCAATAAAATTCCTAACATCAAATATCTGTTTAGAAATGATATGCGTTTCTTAAAGCAAATGCGCTAAATGGTGTAGTGTTATGCTTGCATAATACACTATATATTGATTTATTGTATATTTTGATATTTGCTGATTGGCGTTTAATGTTGATTGTTATATCGCCAATTAAAAAATTTAAAATTAAGTAGAAAAACTTTTAAATGGTTTAAGGAGAAAGTTATGAAAATTTCTTATAGTTGGCTTAAAGATTTTGTAGATATAAATATATCACCAGAGGAGCTCGCTGAGAAGCTTACCGTTTCTGGTTTTGAGGTGGAAGAGGTTATCTATCAAAATGAACATCTCCATGATGTATATGTAGGAAAAATCACAAGAATTGAAAAGCATAAAGATGCAGATAAATTACAAGTTTGTACAGTCGATGTTGGAGATAAGATTGTGCAGATTATAACATCGGCAACAAATGTGTTTGAAGGCGCGCTTGTGCCTGTGTCACTCGAAGGTGCTGACTTATGCAATGGTGTAAAAATTAAGCCTACCAATTTTAGAGGCGTTAAGAGCGATGGCATGTTCTGCTCTGGTGAAGAACTCGGTATTGACGAAAATTATATTGAAGGTGGCGGGGTTAACGGCATTTTGATTTTGCCTGAAAATACGAAGATAGGCGCAAAAATTGAGGATGCTCTTCTTCTCAACGATGTTGTGTTCGATGTCAATGTCACACCAAATCGTCCAGATTGCAACAGTGTGATAGGAATTGCGCGTGAAGTTTCGGCTATCTATGATGTGCCTTTAAAAGATGTTGATTATTCCTATAAGACATGTGGCGGAAATGTCAATGATTATATAAGTGTGGAAGTAAAGACAAAGAAGTGTCCGCGCTATATGGCGTCATATATAAAAGACTTAAATCTTTCGCGTTCTCCACTTTGGCTTAGGTCTAGACTTTTTGCTTGTGGAATTAAGCCGATAAACAAGATTGTTGATATAACAAATTATGTGCTTGTTGAGCAAGGTCAACCTATGCATGCGTTTGAATATAATCATCTTGCTGGCAAGAAGATTGTTGTGCGCGATGCAAAGAAAGGTGAGAAAATTGCTGTTTTAAATGGTAATACCTATGAACTTGATGAAAATGACATGGTTATAGCTGACAGCGAAAAGCCTGTTGTTATTGCAGGTATCATCGGTGGAGTTAATTCTTGCGTAGAACCTAGCACAAAAGAAACTGTCTTTGAATGTGCTGTTTTTGACCTAAAAAGTGTAAGACTTACAAGTAGAAAGATTGGAGTTAGCACTGATTCGTCAATGAGATATTCAAAAGGCGTCTATGTTGACACGCCAGTAAAAGCCTTGAAGCGTGCTTTACATCTTGTAAATGCTTTGGATGCTGGAAAGATTGTGGATGGTATTATTGATAAATGCGATGTAAAATCAAAAGTTCGCTTTTTCACGGCTTCAATGAGTAAAATAGACAAAATCTTAGGGGTTAAGATTGACAGAGATAGGGTTTTACAGATTTTAAACAGCTTAGGAATAAAGTCCACTTTGAATGGCGACAATCTTCATGTTGAGCCTCCATACTATCGTGAAGATATCGAATGTGAGAATGATATCGCAGAAGAACTCATCCGTATCTATGGTTATGATATCTATAACAATCTTGAAGGCGAG
This sequence comes from Candidatus Caccovivens faecavium, assembly GCA_018715545.1. Classification (GTDB taxonomy): domain Bacteria; phylum Bacillota; class Clostridia; order Christensenellales; family UBA1242; genus Caccovivens; species Caccovivens faecavium. The sequence goes on from DVLK01000098.1 coordinate 55,090, forward strand.
GCTTTTGAAAATTCTTCTGTAACTGTCGGAGCTTATGAACCAAGACTTGTTTTTGAAAACAACTTAAAAAATGAACTTGTAGATTTTGGTTTCTATGAAACTTTAAATTACTCTTTATATTCGTCAACAGCTTGCGATAAGCTTTTAATCGACGATGAAAGAAAGAATGTTATAAAAATAGCAAATCCTATAAGCGAAGAGCTTTCAACTGTAAGAACGGTTATGGCTCACGCATTACTACTTGATATAAAATTTAACCTTTCGGTTGGAAATAAAGATTTACGCTTTTTTGAAGTCGGAAAAGTTTATCAGCCAAAAGCTTTACCTCTTACAGAACTACCTGTTGAAAATAACAGATTGTCAATCGCTGTGTGTGAGGACGGTTATGACTTCTTTATGCTTAAAAATGTCATTGAAAATTTACTAGTTACAACATCATTAAAGTATAAATTAGAGCGTTCTACTGAACCATATCTTCACAGTGGTGTCAGCGCTGATATCATCGCAGAGGATGGCAGAAAGGTTGGATACTTTGGAAAAATTCATCCAAAGGTGTTAAAGAACTACGATATCTCTCATGATGTCTATTATGCCGAGCTTGACACAGACTACCTATCAGGCTTGAAAGAAAAAACATATAGCGTTAAAGAAGTGTCGAAATTCGCTGAGGTTGAGCGTGATATTGCGGTTGTAGTTGATGAAGAAGTTACAAATGGAGAACTCACTTCTGCAATAAAGTCTGCTTGCGGAAAGTTGTTTGTAAAAGCAGAACTTTTCGATGTGTATAGAAACATAAGTCTTGGTGAAAATAAGAAGAGTATGGCTTATAAAATTCATCTATTAAATGAAGAAAAAACTATGACCGCTGAGGAAATTAACGCTGTTATAAATAAAGTATTGAAAAGTTTGGAATATCGCTATAAAGCAAAACTTCGTGCATAACTAACAAAGGAGAAATATGATTTTTCTTGACAATGCGGGAACAACAAAGATGTTTTCTGAATGTGTGACAACATATTCTCATTTTGCGTGCGAGGAATTTTACAATCCTTCTGCTGTATCTCGAAAAAGCGCTTTTGTGCATGCCAAACTTGAAGAGGTTAGAAGAGATTGTTTGAAAAAGTTAGGCGCGTTAAAGGGGACTGTCATCTTTACGGGCGGTGCAACTGAGAGCAACAATCTGGCAATAAAGGGCGCAGTCAAAAATGACGACTATGAGTATGTCTTTTCAAATGGTGAACATCCTTCTGTTTTTAACATTGCGCGAAGTTTGGAAAATGATGGAAAGGTCGTTAGGTTCGTAGGGCTAGATAAGAATGGCAAGGTAAATTTAGATGAACTTGAAAATATGCTAAATAAAAGGACTAAGCTTATAAGTTGTATGCTTGTCAGCAACGAAACGGGCGCCATAAATGATGTAAAAAAAATTGTTGCACTTAGAAATGAACTTGCTCCGAACGCGCTTGTGCATATTGACGCGGTGCAAGGCTTTATGAAAATACCTTTTTCGGTCGAGGATTTAGGCGTTGATATGCTTTCGTTTAGCGCACATAAATTTCATGGACCAAAAGGTGTCGGAGGTCTATATGTTCGGTCGCTACAATTAATAAAAAACATAATTGACGGCGGTGGACAAGAATATGGGCTTCGTTCTGGCACGGAGAATGTTCCGGGTGTTATGGCTATGCAAACGGCACTTTTAAAAATCGATGTGAAAGAAAATTTTAAAAACGTGTCAAGACTAAAACAAATTTTTAACGACATAGTGGCTACTGAGAATGGTATAAAGATATTAGATTTTCATGGTTCGCCATATATTGAGGTGCTTTTATTTAGCGGAGTGAAAGGTGAAACTATGCTTCATGCCTTAGAAGAAAATGGTGTGATTGTCGGACTTGGTAGTGCTTGCTCTGCAAAAAAAGCAGGAAATCGCATTTTGGAAAACATCGGTTATAGTAAGGAAGAGATAATTTCCTCTTGTAGAATTAGTTTTAATGCGTATATGAATGAAAGTGAAGTAAAAGAGGCGGGCAAGATAATAATTGAAACTTATAGAGAGATGTTAAAGAGGCTAAACTAATGGAAGAAAGAAAGGTGCTGTTACTCAAATTTGGTGAACTGTTTTTAAAAGGTAAAAACAAGCATGAATTTGAAAAATTATTGATGAATAATATTAGGCGTAAACTTAACGGCTATTATTTCTCTTTGCAGTATACAAGTGGAAGAATAATCCTTGAAAACTATGATGAGTTTGAAGAAAATATCATAATTCAAAAACTGAAAACGGTGTTTGGGCTTATTGGTGTTGCTAAGGCTGTTGAAATTGACGCTGATTATGAAAATATAAAAAAGTTTGTTTCTGGCATAAAAATATCTGGAACTTTCAAGGTTGTTGCAAAGCGTGCAGACAAGCGCTATCCACTTACCTCAGTCGAGCTTGAACGAAAGTTAGGTGAGGTGGTTTTAAATTCAAATGAAACGGCAAAGGTAGATTTGCACACTCCAAACACCATTCTTTACGCGGAAGTGCGTTTTAATGAAAAGTGCTACATATATTATGAAAACATAAAATGCGTAGGAGGACTTCCTCTTGGTTCTGGCGGAGAGGCACTGTTGCTTTTATCTGGTGGTATCGACAGCCCTGTGGCAGGCTACCTCATGGCGAAACGCGGATTGAAACTCGAAGCCGTGCATTTTCATTCCTATCCTTACACAAGTGAGCAGGCAAAAGAGAAGGTTATAGAGCTAGCAAGAGAGCTCACAAACTATGTTGATGAAATTAAATTACATATTGTTTCTTTCACGAAAATTCAAGAACAGATACATATGAACTGCGATGCGGAATACATGATAACTATCATGCGAAGAATTATGATGAGAATTGCAGAAAAAATTTGCAAAAAGGAAAACTTGGGCGCAATAATCACAGGCGAAAGTTTGGGGCAGGTGGCAAGTCAGACAATGCAAAGTATCAATGTGACAAACTCTGTTGTTACCCTTCCTGTCTTTCGTCCGCTAATTGGTTTTGACAAAGAAGATATTATGGATATTGCAAAGAACATAGGCACCTATGAAACTTCCATTCTTCCTTATGAAGATTGTTGCACGGTGTTTTTGCCGAAATATCCGGTCATAAAGCCAACAATAAAAAGAGCTGAACATCTTGAAAAGTTTTTAAATATCGACCTCTTAGTAAACGAGGCGATTAATAACGAAGAGGTGGTAGTTATTAAAAATTGGTTTATAGAGCATGGCGAAAGTATGCAAGTCTTTCTATAAATATAATTTTTAAAAACATAAATTTCCACTTTTTTAAATTTATATAAAAAATTAATGAATAAATATGCAAAATTTCACTTGCATATTTATTAATTTTATTGTATAATAATTAAAACAACCTGAATAAGTATAAATTTATATTTATGCAAAAATCTTTACAAGTGCCTAAAATAGGCGCATGTAGCTGATAAGGAGAGAAATATGGCAAGAAGTTTAAGACAATCAAAAATCTTAGAGCTTATCTCTGTGAAGGAGATTGAAACTCAGGATGAGCTTGCGAAAGAGCTAAAAAATGCCAATTTTGATATCACGCAAGCCACAATTTCCAGAGATATTAAAGAGCTTGGACTTACCAAAATTTTATCTTCTAGCGGTAAATACAAGTATGCGATTTTGGGTAACGAACAGCAGGGCGTGTCGAGCAAATATATAAATATTTTTAAGGAATGTGTCATCTCTGTTAAAAACGCTCTTAATCTTGCCGTGATTAAAACTATCAAAGGTATGGGAGGAAGTGTCGCTTCTTTTATCGACAAGCTTAATCTTATTGACCTTATGGGAACCACCTTTGGCGACGACACCGTGCTTTTAATTTTTCCGTCAACCGCGCTTTCTAGTGAGGCGGTTGTTACACTTAACAATATTTTAGTTTAGGAGGAAGTATGCTTTCTTCTCTTTTTATTTCTAACTTTGCTCTCATTAAGACTTGCGAAATTAATTTTAATAAAGGCTTTAATGTCATTTTAGGTCAGTCAGGTGCTGGCAAGAGTATTCTTATTGATGCTATAAGTTTTGTTTTAGGCGCAAAGGCAGATAAGACGCTCATGCGAACAGGCGAAAACTTAATGAAAGTCGAAGCTGTGTTTGATAATATAAGTGAAAAAACAAAGAAAAAACTTGAAGATATTGGAGTGGAATGTGATGACGAACTTATCATATCGCGTTCCCTAAACTCTGACGGCAAAAGTGTAATACGCGTCAACGGATCAGTTGTGGTCTTAAAAAATCTTAGAGATATCACTGAGGACTTTGTTGATTTTTGTGGTCAGCATGACAGTGTAGGGTTAATAAATGTAAATAACCATCTTGCTCTTTTAGATAGTTTTATTGGGCGCGAGGCAGAGGAACACTTAAAAACTCTCAATTCCTATTTTGATGAGCTTCAAGAAATTGATAAAAAAATTAAAGCGTTAGGCGGGGATGATGCTGAGCGAAACAGATTAAAGGAAATTTTAAAATTCCAAATAGACGAAATCGAAAACGCCAATCTCATAACTGGTGAGGAAGAGGAGCTTAAAGAGAAGTTCAACTACATATCAGCTTCTGAAAAGATAAGCGAAAATCTAAGTTTAGCACTTAATTATTTGGAGCGTGAAAGTGTTTCAGCTTCTGGACTTGTCTTTGATGCCAAAGCTCTTTTATCGTCACTATCTGAGTTTGATAACATTTCTGATTGTCAAGATAGGCTAAACAGTGTTTACTACGAGCTTAAAGATATTGCGGAAACCTTGGAGAATATTCTTGATAACACTGATTATGACCCAGTAAGTTTAGAGCGAATTGATAAACGACTTGATTTAATTAAAGATTTGAAACGCAAGTATGGAAAAAATATTGAAGAAATTTTAAAGTTCTTGAAAGACGCCAAAGGCAAGTTGGAAGAGTTAAATAACGGCGAAGAGCTTTTAACTCTTTTAGACAGGCAAAGAAGCGAGCTATTAGGAAAAATTGAGGATGCATCTTCCAAGCTTTCTGCATTAAGAAAGGAAAAGGCAAAGGCTTTTGAAAGTAAGCTTGAAAAAGAATTAAATGACCTACAAATGAAAGGCACAAGTTTTAAAGTTAATTTTGAGAAAGGCGAGCTATCGCGAAAAGGTCAAGACGAGGTTAAGTTTGTCTTTTCCGCAAATATCGGAGAGGAGCTTAAAGATTTATCTAAAACGGCATCTGGCGGTGAACTTTCAAGGCTTCTTCTTGCTTTTAAAAATATTATGCTTGATAAAGAAAGTACGGTTATCTTTGATGAAATTGACTCAGGTATAAGCGGTCAGACAGCAGGAAAGGTAGCCGAGAAGCTAAAAAATATCTCAAAATATCTTCAAACAATCTGTATAACACATACGCCAGTGGTTGCAAGTAAGGGCGATGAGTTTATTTTGGTTACAAAGGAAAGTGGTAATGGCGAAACAGTTTCTAATGCACAGATAATTCATGGCGATGAAGTTGTCAGAGAAATCGCCAACCTAATTGATGGAAGCGAAAAAATTTCAAAAACAGCCATAAATCACGCCAAAGAATTGTTGTTGAAGAAGTAAATAAAAATTGGAGCATTAATTATTTTACCGAGAAGCTTGACAAAATAATTTAGAGTTTATATCATGTTTTCAGGTAAATTAAGGAGGTTTGTATGGAAATTTTTGTTTCAGGAGAAGGGAGAAAAGAGCTAGCGCCAAATTTAATTGGCTTAGATTACACATTTAAGGCAAAAGAAAAAACTTATGAAAAGGCAGTTGAGATAGGTACAAAAATAGTAGCTGATTATTTGCAATTTTTAATTGGCGAAGGCTTTGATAAAAGGGAATTTAAAACATCTAGTATGCGTGTAAGCGAAGCTAGTACTTATGACGGAAAAACTAAAAAATACATAAAAGATGGGTATCTTTTTGTCCAAGAAGCGAGCATTGAATTTGATTATGACTTAAAGCGCATGGCAAAAATAATTGAAGCAACTTCAAAACTAAAAACGCCACCAACCTATAAAATAGTTTTCGATATTAAAGATAAAGCACAAATGGAAGATGAAATTGTCACGCTTGCAGTCCTTGATGCAAAGCATAAAGCAGAAAATATCGCAAAGGCAATGGGCAAGCAGATTAAAGAATGTAAAAGGGTGGAATATTCTGCAAATGCTAGGGGATTTTCTGGGCACTACGATATGATGGAATGTCGAATGATGTCAAAAGAAAGCTCCGCTCAAAACATAGAACAGGTATTTGTGCCAGAAGATATAGTATTGACGAAATCGGTTAATTGTGTTTTTGACGCTTAGAAAAATTTAAAAATAAAAGAGAGAAAGTTGTAAGCTATATGGTTAAAATTTCTCTCTTTTTTTAATTTTAGCATTTAGTTGTTTATATTTCTATACATTTCTTCGTTAATTAAATATTTATTTGGAGTGTATGAAGGCAATCGTTCGTTTCCCCAGTATATATTTGGATGCTTATATAGTTTATAGCCATTTCCAAAATTTTGGTAGGAAATAACATCAAAATCAGGAACACTGTTAATTAATATATTTCCAAACTGCACATTTTTACCAAATTGCTTGCTTATTCTTTCCACTTCTTTTGTTGTTTCAATTAAACCTTTAATATCACACCAACTAGCGTTTGTTCCACTGGCAAAAGGAGAATTTGGACCATACACAGGGGCTAAATTTGGATGTGTATGACCTTGAAAAAGAACAGGTTTTTTATAATTTGAATGCTTTATAAATTCATTTACCCTTTTATTTATTAGTTGAAAAGAAGGAGTGTCCCTGTATTCATCTTCAAATGCTGTATTGCTTTTTCGACCTTGCCTGATTGCAGTATAGTATTCATCATAGTTTGGAAGAATGTCTGTAATCATCACATCACCATTATCTAATTCATAACCAAACATAAAAAATCCTAATTCATTAGCAGTGTTGCGTTTGGCATTTTCACCTAATGTGTTTATTATGTTAGTTAATTCTTTGCCTAAATCTTTTGATATAATAATTTTCCCATGTAAAGTAGGAAACATATTTTGAGAAACTAAATTTATCTCTTCATCCGAAGCGACTTTACCTTTTTCGGCAACATAGCCTAAACCTTGATTTTTTAATACTTGTTCAACAATATGCATAAATAACTCCTATTAATTATAGTACCATAAAAAATTATAATTAGCAAGTAGTTCGAATTATCTTTTTATAAAGATAGTATCTCATATTTCAATCATATATCGCGCACTTATGCCATTTCATTTGACAAAATCGTCAAAATATTTTAAACTTAATGTATGAGAGTTTTAGGTATTGACCCTGGCTATGCAATTGTCGGCTACGGGATTATTGAAACAAGCGAAAATAACAAGGTTATCGACTATGGGGTTATCGAAACGCCAAAAGAGGATCCATTGCCTATAAGGCTTCAACATATCGACGAGGCGCTTAGGGTTATTTTTGAAACTTATAGGCCAGATGAAGTTGCTATTGAAGAGCTTTTTTATTTCAAAAATCAAAAAACTGTCATTCAGGTGGCACAGGCGAGAGGGGTGATTGTGCTTGCAAGTCAAAAATATTGCGGACGCACCTTTGAATACACACCAATCCAAATCAAGCAGGCGTTAACAGGTAATGGACATGCCGAAAAAAGGCAGATGCAGTATATGGTTAAAAATGTACTTGGGCTTAAAGATATACCGCGTCCAGACGATGCAGCAGATGCGCTTGCCGTAGCGATATGCCATGGACAAATAAATCCTAGACTGAACTTTAATATGATGTGAATAAGGTTTCTTTTTAGATATTTATAAAAATTTACAGATAATATCTAGTTAAATTTACTGAAAGCTTATACTACTTAAAACCTTTTGATAAATTTTATGTGAGGCGTTATGATTTCATTTTTAGTGGGAACAATTGAAGAAAAATACGAAAATACTCTTGTTTTAGATGTTAATGGAGTTGGCTATGAGCTTCAAATTTCTAATAATTCGCTTGTTGCTTTACCAAATGCTAATGAAACAACAAAAGTTTATACATATCTTCATGTGAAGGAGGATGGCATTGCTTTATTTGGCTTTGCCACGCAAGAAGAAAAAGGAATATTTATGAAACTCATCACCGTTTCGGGTGTTGGACCTAAAATGGCAATATCTATTCTTTCAGGCATGAAGATAAGCGACCTAATTGTGGCAATTTCGCGCGAAGATGTTTCTCTTCTATCTAAAATCAAGGGCTTAGGAAAAAAAACCGCAGAGCGCATATGCTTGGAGCTTAAAGACAAGATTTCGGTTGTGGGTTACGGCACAGACTTATTTAATTATAAAGAAAATCTTGACAACTTCTATGATGAAAATGCTCTTAATGACGCCGTAGAAACTTTAATTAACCTTGGTGTTAATAAAAATGAGGCGTATAGACTAGCACGCGCTAACGCTGGGGATGGTGCAACTGCGGAAGAGATAATCCTAAAAGTTTTGCGCTTCTTAGGAAGGTAAGTGAGGTGAAATATGGAAGATAGATTTATAACCAGCACAAAAAATTGGACGGATGCAGAAATTGAAACTTCCCTTCGTCCAACAAGCTTAGATCAATATGTTGGGCAAGATAAAATCAAGGAAAGTTTGAGAGTCTATATTCAGGCGGCGAAAACGCGAAAAGATGCGCTTGACCATGTGCTTTTATATGGACCTCCTGGCTTAGGCAAAACCACTCTTTCGCACATCATTGCGAAGGAACTAGGCTCGCAAATTAAAATTACATCAGGACCAGCGATTGAGCACGCTGCTGACCTTGCTGCAATACTTACTAATCTTAATAAAAATGATGTTTTATTTATAGATGAAATTCATAGGCTTAATAAGACTGTTGAGGAAATACTTTACCCTGCCATGGAAGATTTTGCGCTTGACTTCATAGTTGGAAAAGGTCCATCGGCTAAAAATATGCGACTTAAAATTCAACCTTTTACGCTTATCGGTGCAACTACAAAGGCGGGTATGCTTACAAGTCCACTTCGCGATAGGTTTGGAGTAATCTGCCGTTTGGAACTTTATACAGATACAGATTTACAAGTAATCATAAAGCGTTCTGCTGATATTTTAAATATCAAAATAGACGATAGTGCCAGTCTTGACATCGCTAAGCGCTCACGAGGAACGCCAAGAATTGCCAATCGTCTTTTAAAGCGTGTGAGAGATTACGCTGAGGTTCTTGGCTCTGGCGAAATCACAAAAGAAATTACGGACCAGGCGCTTGCCAAAATGGAAATTGATGAATTAGGACTTGATTTTATAGATAGAAAGATTTTAGAAAGCATTATTTATAAATTTGGTGGTGGTCCTGTTGGCTTAGATACATTGTCTGCAACAATTGGAGAAGATGCAGGCACGATTGAAGATGTCTATGAGCCATATTTAATGCAATTAGGATTTATTGCAAGAACTCCACGCGGGCGAATTGCAATGGAAAACGCATATCATCATCTTGGACTAGACTACAACAAGTAATGGATGAGCGAAAAAAAGGTACTGCTCTGATTTTTTAGATATAATACAAAAGGAACATTATGCAAAGAGAATTATTAAGATCTACTTATCACTATGATTTGCCAGAGGAGCTTATTGCTCAAACTCCGATTGAACCACGCGACTCTTCGCGTCTTTTATGCTATAACAGAAAAACAAAAATGGTTAAAGATTTACATTTTTATGATATATACAACTTTTTAAATAAAGGCGATGTATTAGTTATCAATAACACGCGTGTTTTGCCAGCTAGACTTTATGGCTATAAGCATACAGGTGCAAAGATTGAGATACTTCTTCAAAAACGAATTGACCTTACTCATTGGGAAGTGATTGCAAAACCATTTAAGCGTTTGGATGAGGGGACTGAAATTGTTTTTAACGAAAACATTTTTGCTGTTGTTGTTAGTAAGGAAACTTATGGTTCTTGTGTCATTGAATTTAAGTATGACTTAAACAAGACCTTTGAAGAACATCTGATGGAAATTGGAACCGTTCCACTTCCGCCTTATATTAAAGAAAAGTTAAAGGACCCTGAGCGCTATCAAACCGTATATGCCAAAGTTGAAGGTTCAAGTGCAGCGCCAACGGCGGGGTTACACTTTACAAAGGAACTTTTGAAAAAATTACAAGATAAGGGTGTTGAAATTTGTGAGGTGCTACTTCATGTCGGGCTTGGCACTTTTAGGCCAGTCAAAGAGGACAATATTTTAGAACATAAGATGCATAGTGAATATATAGAGGTCACAGAAGAAGTGGCAAAAAAATTAAATAAGGCAAAAGCTGAGGGCAGGCGTGTAATAGCTGTTGGAACTACATCTGTGCGAGTACTTGAAAGTGCAAGTGATAACAATGGAATGATAAAAAGTGTTAAAAAAGAAACTGATATTTTTATCTATCCACCATATAAGTTTAAATTTGTTGATGCATTAATTACTAACTTTCACTTGCCAGAATCAACACTCATTATGCTCGTTTCTGCCTTTATTGGAGATATTGACAAAACACTTGAACTATATCGCCACGCAGTGAATGAAAAATATAGATTTTTTAGTTTTGGTGATGCTATGTTTATTGAATAATACACTGTATATGGTGTAGTATGCAAACTAAGCGCTACAAGATATGCTATTTTTGTTGTTTATATTTAGAATAGTTATTTTAATGAAATAAGGGAAAAAATATGGAAGAATTTAGCTTTGAAATAGAAAAAATTTGTCCTAAAACCGGTGCGCGTGCTGGTATTTTTCATACTCCGCGTGGAGATATTAAAACACCAGTATTTATGCCTGTAGGCACGCAAGCCACTGTCAAAGGACTTCGACCTGAGGACTTAAATGAAATGGGAGCACAGATAATTTTATCTAATACCTATCATCTTTTTTTGCGTCCTGGTCATGAAATAATCAGAAAAGCAGGTGGGCTTCATAAATTTATGAATTACGATAAGCCAATACTTACAGACAGTGGTGGCTTTCAAGTTTTTTCGCTCTCAGATTTACGAAAAGTGTCGGAAAAAGGTGTGGAGTTTCGCTCGCATTTAAGCGGGGAAAAATTCATGATGACGCCAGAGCTCTGTATGGATATTCAAGAAGCGCTTGATAGCGACATCAATATGGCACTTGACCAATGTACTGAGGCTGGCGCGACAAGGCAAGAAGCAGAAAAAGCGCGCGAACTTACAAAAATTTGGCTAGAAAAATGTTACAACCATCACAAGGGAGGGAAACATATTCTCTTTCCAATTGTGCAAGGCAATATGTTTAAGGATTTAAGGGCAAAATGTATCGAAGATTGCATGCCTTATGCTAGGTGTGGTATTGCAATAGGAGGACTTTCTGTTGGCGAAGAAAAGAGTGTTATGTATGACATTTTAGACTTTATGCATCCACTGCTTCCTCAAAATATGCCTCGTTATCTTATGGGTGTTGGAAGCCCTGATTGCCTTATTGAGGGGTTTGCGCGCGGTATTGATATGATGGACTGTGTTTTGCCTACGCGTATAGCAAGAAATGGCACTGCTTTTTCAAAATATGGGAAAATGGTGATTAAAAATTCTTCGTTTAAGGAAGATTTTAGACCTATTGAGGATGACTGCGACTGCTATACTTGTCGTCATTATTCGCGTGCTTACATTAGGCATCTTATTAATGCTGATGAAATGCTTGGCGCGGAACTTCTTTCCATTCACAATCTAAGATTTCTTATCAGACTTGCTGAAAATATCAGAAAAGCGATAATGGGCGACTACTTTTTTGAATTTAAAGAAGAATTTTTGGCAAACTATAAGATATGATTATAGAAATTTTTAAAAATAAAAAAATGCACCATTGCTGTGCATTTTTTGCATATATTTAACTTAAATGCTAGATTTTTTAATAAAATTGACAAAATTAGACATCGTTCGCTAAAAATATTTGTTCATAATGTTTGCATTTTGGCGCTGTATGTGTTACAATAATGCCAGTATATCACGCATTAGATATATTATATAATTAATTATAAATAATAAAAGGGAGAAAAATTATGCACGAATTTACTTTAAAAGACAACATTGTAACTCTTAAAATTAAGGTTTCACAAAAAGAATGGGAGGAAAAACTCCAAGAAGCATATGAAACAAATAAAGGAAGATTTTCTATTACTGGTTTTAGAAAAGGTCATGCGCCAAGAAAAGTGATTGAAAAAACTTATGGCGATGATATTTTCTATGAGGACGCTGTACAAAATATTGCCAATGTTGAAATGATTGAATTTATCACAAAAAATCCTAAAATGGAGCCTCTTCAAGCACCAAATATCACAAATGTGGTTATGGACAATGTTGGACTTACATTTGATTTAAACTTTGAAATAATGCCAGAAATTAAGCTTTGCAAATACACTGGTTTAGAGTTTAAAAAACTTTCAACAAAGGTTACAGATGAGGACATCAACCACGAAATTGAACATCTATTAAATGATAATGCCACATTTAAAGATGTAGATAGGGCAAGCAAGAACGGTGACCAAGTTGTAATTGATTTTGTCGGATATGTGGACGGTAAGCCATTCGAGGGCGGGAGAGCAGAGAATTTTCCTCTTGACTTAGGTTCTCACACTTTCATCGAGGGCTTTGAAGAGCAACTCGTTGGCAAGAAAAAGGGCGAAGATGTTAAAGTTGACATCAAGTTCCCAGACAACTATGTTGAATACTTGGCGGGCAAGAGCGGTTATTTTGATGTAAAAATCAAAGAGGTTAGAGAAAAAACTCTACCTGTTCTTGATGACAAATTTATTTCCAATGCGACAGAATATGAGAACTTAGAGGAGTATAAAAAACATTTACAAGAGCATATTCAATCTATGAAGGAAGATCGTTCGGTTGCAAGGTTGAAGTCAGATATCTATGAGTATCTTCTTAAAAATACGAAAGTTGTTGCACCAAAGTTCATGGTAGATAATGAAGTTCACGCTGAAATGCACGAAATTGAGGACAGAGCAAAGAGTTTTGGTATGACACTACAAGAGTATTTTGACGCAGTCAAGATGCCTATGGAAGAATATAGACAGATGTGCGAGGAACGCGCTGACCGTTCTATCAGAATGCACTTCATCTTTGAACAATTTTTCGATGAGCTAAAAATTACAGCTTATGAGGAAGAAATTAAAGCACAAATTGACAAAATGAAACTTGAAAGAAATGACGAAAACGCAAGACTTCAAGCAATTCACATGGTTAAGGTTAATAAGGTGTTTGATTATCTTTGCAAAAACAACAAGCTTGTTGAAGTGAACACTGCCGAAGAATTATAACTACATTTGTTAGACTTATAATAAACATAAGCATTTACGAGAAAGCAAAAGCTTTTAAGCATTGTTAAGTTGTATTGTTAAATAATCATTTAAAACTTATAACCCTATTGAAAATGGTAAAATTAATTAGGAGGTAAATATGTTAATACCTATGGTTGTTGACCAAACAGGAGCAAATGAAAGGTCATATGATATTTATTCAAGACTACTAGAAGATAGAATTATCTTTTTAGCGGGAGAAATTACAGATGATAGCGCAAATTCAATTATAGCTCAATTAATCTATCTCGAAGGGAAAAATCCAGATAAGGACATCTTCATTTATATTAATAGCCCGGGCGGTTCTGTAAGTGCTGGAATGGCAATTTATGATACCATGAACTATATTAAATGTGATGTTTCCACTATCTGTGTCGGGCTTGCTGCATCAATGGGCGCTTTTCTATTGTCTAGCGGGGCGAAAGGAAAGAGATTTGCTCTTCCAAACAGTGAAATTATGATACATCAACCACTTGGTGGAGCACAAGGTCAAGCAAGCGATATTGAAATACAGGCACGCCATATTCAAAACATCAAAGCAAAATTAAACAAGATTTTAAGCGAAAACACAGGTAAGCCTCTTGATGTTATAGAAAAAGACACTGATAGAGATAATTATATGACGCCAGATGAAGCAAAAGAGTATGGGTTAATTGATAATATTTTTAAAACAAGAAAGGCAAACTAATTTTGCGAAAATTTCGTTTTGCATATAAAGACTTGACGAGTTTATAGTTACTTGTATTAAAGGAGTTGTATGAAAGATATTGAAATGTATTGCTCTTTTTGTGGAAAGCCACAAAGTAGCGCCAAAAAACTAATTGCAAGCCCTAATGGTGATGCGTATATTTGTGACGATTGTGTCAGGATTTGTCTTGATATTGTTAAACAAGATAGCTTGAAAATCAAAGTCTATAAGGACCTTGAAATTCCTTCTCCTAAGGAAATAAAAAAGCAACTTGATAATTATGTGATAGGTCAGGACCAAGCAAAGAAAGTACTTTCGGTCGCTGTATTTAATCACTATAAACGAATTAATTACAATAATCATCTTAAACTTGATGGTAAGAAAAAGAAAAATGAAAGTAATGTAGAACTTGAAAAAAGTAATATTCTGATGATTGGACCAACTGGTTCAGGAAAAACACTTCTCGTTAAAACTTTGGCAAAAATACTAGATGTTCCTTTTGCTGTGGCTGATGCTACAACCTTGACAGAAGCTGGTTATGTTGGTGAAGATGTTGAAAATGTACTCTTAAAGCTCATACAAAATGCAGATTATGACATCTCGCGTGCGGAAAGAGGTATTATTTATATTGACGAAATTGATAAGATTTCAAGAAAGAGCGAAAATCGCTCAATAACCCGTGATGTCGGTGGTGAGGGTGTACAACAAGCTCTACTTAAAATCATTGAAAGCACTATTGCATCCGTTCCTCCACAGGGCGGTAGAAAACATCCTCATCAAGAGATGCTTCAAATTGACACAACAAATATTCTTTTTATTTGCGGAGGGGCATTTGTAGGCTTAGACGATATCATTTATAAGAGAATGGCGTCCTCAGCTCTTGGCTTCAATGCCGAAATAAAAAATTCATCTGAAAGAGCTAAAATTAACTATTCACAAGATGTTCAGCCTGACGATTTAATAAAGTTTGGTTTAATTCCTGAGTTTGTGGGAAGATTGCCGATAATTACAGGGCTAGATAACTTAGATGCTAATGCGTTAGAAAAAATCTTGGTTGAGCCTAAAAATAGTCTGATTAAGCAATATACTGAGCTTTTCAAAATGGATGGCTTTGAGCTCGAATTTGAAAAAGACGCAATAGGCTATGTTGCTAACAAAGCATTGGAACTCAAAACGGGAGCAAGAGGGATTAGAACCATAATGGAAACACGAATGACTGAACTTATGTATGATTTGCCTGACCCTAAGGTGTATGAAAAAGTCATTATAACCAAGGATTTTATGGAAAAAGGAGCAGAGCCAAAACTAATTCGAAGAGTGGAAACCGAACCTAAGGAAAGTGTTGGCTAATTTTTAGGGCGGGCGAAAGAGCGCCTGTGAGGGCGCTTGGCGCGTTACGCGCTAAAATTTTACTTGCAATTTTGAAATAAAAAACTAAAAAGTGTTTAAAAGTAAAATTTTCTTTCGCCCGCCAATTACAAAAGAAGATATATTTAAGATAAATACAAATATTTAACATCATTAATAAATAGATTTAAAAGTAAAATTTTTAAAAATGTTTGTCAAAATAGTTGACATGCATAAAATATTGTGCTATAATCACAAGCGTATGAAAGTAGAAGTTCCCTTCTCGCCTGTCGAATTTTGTTTTGACATGGTCACAAAATTTAATAATGATTTATTATATTTTGGTAGGGAGCATTCTTTCTGCCAAAATTTTTTTAAAGGAGATTACGACAATTTTTAAGGAACAATTAACAAACGAACAAATCACCGCTAGCACTGTGAGATTAATCGGCGAAGACGGTGAGCAATTAGGTGTTATGCCTATTGAAAAAGCAAGGCAAATAGCTGAAAATGAAGGACTTGACTTAGTTTTAATGTCTGGAAATTCAAATCCTGCTGTTTGCAAAATTATGGATTATGGTAAATATCGCTTTGACAGCATTAAGCGCGAAAAGGAATTGAAAAAAAATCAGAAGATAGTAGAGCTTAAAGAGATACAGCTCACTATGCGAATTGACCAATATCATATCAATTTCAAGCTTAAAAATGCGCAAAAGATATTACAAGACGGTGACAAAGTTAAAGTGTCACTTAGAATGAAAGGGCGTGAACAAGCATATTCAAAAAATGCTGTTGAGGTTGTTGAAAACTTTGTTAACGCGCTTAGCGAATTTGGCTCAGTTGATAAAAAGCCAGAGATTGTTGGAAGAAATGTAATCGTTGTAATCAATCCAAAAAAGACAAAATAAAAGGAGAAAAGTTATGCCTAAGCAAAAAACACACAGTGGTGTAAAGAAGCGTTTTTCACTCACTGCAACAGGAAAGGTTAAGTATGCAAGACCTGGCAAAGGTCACTTCTTAACGGTTAAAAACAAAAATCGCAAGAGAAAACTTAGAAAGGGGTCTTATATTGCTGGAAAGAATGCAGACAACATTAAGACGCTTCTTTGCAAGTAATGGAGGAGTAGTATGAGAATTAAAAGAGGTGTAAACGCAGTTAAAAAGCGTAGAAAAATCTTAAAATCTGCCAAAGGTTATTTTGGTGCAAAAAGCAAGCTTTATAGAACAGCAAGAGAGCAAGTTATGAAATCTGGTCAATATGCTTATATTGGCAGAAAACAAAAGAAGAGAGATTTCCGCGCTCTTTGGATAACAAGAATTAATGCTGGATGCCGTCAAAATGATATTTCTTATTCAAGATTTATCTCTGGGCTTAAAAAAGCAAATGTAGCTCTCAACAGAAAGGTACTTGCTGATATCGCTGTTCGCGAACCAGAAACTTTTGCTAAACTTGTAGAAACAGCAAAGAAGGCTTAATGGAAAGGGCGAGCAGAGATTTAATTTTAAATTTAAAAAAGCAAAAACGCGAAAAGTCTTTGCTTTTTTTAGATAATGTTAAAATTATTAAAGACGCTCTATCAAACATAAAAGCTATTTTAATTTTAACTACAATTGAACCATTGCCTTTTGATACGGGTGATGTCAAAGTTTATAAGACAGATGCTAAAACTATTGAAATGCTTGCCGATACCGTCACTCCACAAGGAGTGCTTTGTGTAGCGGAATTAAAACAACAAGAGCTTACTGTTCCAAAAGATAACTTTTTGGTTCTTGACAATCTTCAAGATCCTGGTAATATGGGCACTCTTATAAGAACATCTGTTGCTTGTGGATTTTCAGCAGTATTCGCTATTAACTGTGTGCGCATTACAAATTCAAAGCTAATAAGAAGTTCAGTGGGTGCTGTCTTTAATCAGAAAATATATGAAATGTCAAAAGAGGAATTTATTAAATTTGCGAGTTTAAATAATTTACCTCTTGCTAAATGCGACATGAACGGCGAAAATATATTTACAAAAAAATTTGACAAACCTATTGGAATAGTTATTGGCAATGAGGGACAAGGAGTAAGCGAAGAGATTTCCAAACTTTGCAAAATATCTCTTTCAATACCAATGAAAGGTGATATCGAAAGTTTAAATGCAGGCGTTAGTGGGTCAATAATCATGTATCAAATAGCCAAAGAAAATTTAATTTAGGAGGTGTAATATGTCAGGTCACTCAAAATGGCACAATATTCAAGCGCGTAAGGGCAAGTCCGATGCTGCGCGCGGAAAAATCTTTACAAAGATTGGACGCGAAATCGCTGTATGCGTTAAAGCAGGTGGACCTGACCCGAACACAAACAGCAAACTTCGTGATATTATCGCAAAAGCAAAACAAAATAATATGCCAAGTGACAATATCGAACGCTCTATTAAAAAGGCGTCTGGCGAACTTAGCGGAATTAATTATGAAGCTATAACCTATGAAGGCTATGGCGTTGGTGGTTCTGCGGTTATTGTTGAATGTCTAACTGACAATAAAAATAGAACAGCAGGAGATGTTCGTCATGCTTTTGATAAACATGGTGGAAGTTTAGGCTCTTCTAATTGCGTTTCCTATTTGTTTAACAGAAAAGGTATAGTCATTGTGTCAGATGTTAAAGATATAGATGCTCTTATGATGGATGCCCTTGACGCAGGCGCTGTTGATGTCGTGGAAGATGAAGAACTTGTGCAGGTAATTACAGAGCCGAATGAACATGTCAAAATGGAGGAAGCTCTCACAAAAAATGGCTATAATGTTGTTTCAGCAGACACAGAGCTCGTGCCTGATAACTATGTAGATTTAAGTGAGGAGCAACTTGTAAAATTCAACCGCATGGTTGATGCTCTTGAAGATTTAGATGATGTTCAAGAAGTATATCATAATGTAAATTTGTAGTTAATTTTAGATGAATGAAAAACATTCATCTTTTTTATTTTGTAATTACTAATTATATTTATTAAATAGTTTGACAAAAGCTAAAAAAAAGTTTAAACTAGAAATGTGTGAAAGTATTTTCACATAAATTAAAAGGAGTAAATGCGAAGATGGGAGGAATGTTATTAGATGTCACTCCTGCAATCGCATCTGTGATAGCAATAGTTTGTCTAATTGCGGGACTTTTGATTGGTGGCGGAGCAATTATTCTATATACCAACAAAAAAATGCAAAAAAATAAATCAAATGCTGTTAAAATAATTGAAGATGCGTATGCAGAAGCAAAGACTATAAAAAAAGAAGCTCTGCTAGAAAGTAGAGAACAATCACAAAAGGTTAAAGATGAAGTTGAACAAGAGGTTAGAAGTAGGCGACAAGAGGTAACAAAGCTCGAAGAACGCTTAAATCAACGCGAAGAATTCATCGAAAAGAAAGAACTTTCACTTGATAAAAGAACAGAACAGTTAGAAGAGGACAAAAAAGAAATTGCAGATATTAGGCAAGGGTTAGAAAAAGAAAAGGAAAATCTAAATAATCTTAAAGCTCAGGCCATGGAAGAGATTGAGAAAGCAGCAAAAATGAGCAAACAAGAGGCTGTTGATATGCTTGTAAATACAATGCGTGAAGACGCACAAAAGGAAGCCGCAGTCATCGTTAAAAAGATTGAAGAGGATGCAAGAGAGAACGGTGAAGCTAAGGCACGCGAGATAATCGGACAAGCTCTTCAAAAATGTGCAACTGAAACAACACAAGAGATGACAGTATCTGTTGTAACTCTTCCAAATGATGAAATGAAGGGTAGAATTATCGGCCGTGAAGGAAGAAACATCAGGGCAATTGAAGCTGCAACAGGAGTTGAACTCATTGTTGATGACACACCAGAAACGATAACAATTTCTGGATTTGACCCAATACGCAGAGAGGTGGCAAGGCTTTCACTAGAAAAGCTCATAACTGACGGCAGAATACATCCTACTAGAATTGAAGAAATAGTTGAAAAGATGCAACGTGAAGTTGATAAAACTATAAAGCAAGCGGGCGATGAAGCATGCAACGAAACAGGAATATTTAATTTGAACGGAGAACTTGTTAAAATCTTAGGTAGATTAAAATATAGAACAAGTTACGGACAAAATGTTTTAAAACACTCCATTGAAACATCAATAATCGCAGGCTTACTAGCATCAGAGATGGGTGCAAATGTAAAGATAGCTAAGCGTGGTGGACTTCTTCACGATATAGGCAAGGCGCTCGACCAAGAACTTGAAGGCACACATGTTCAAATCGGCGTAGAGCTTGCGAGAAAATATGGTGAAAGTGAAGAGGTTGTTCACTGTATAGAAGCTCACCACTTTAATGTTGAATTTAAAACAATTGAAGCAGTCATTGTTCAAGTGGCAGATGCTATATCTTCGTCAAGACCAGGAGCAAGGCGTGATTCTTTTGAAAACTATATCAAAAGATTGCAACAGCTTGAAGAAATTGCCAACAGCTTCAAAGGTGTCGAAAAATCATTTGCTGTTCAAGCAGGTAGAGAAGTGCGTATAATTGTGAAGCCAGAAGAAATTTCTGACAGTCAAGCTATGTTTATGGCAAAAGAAATTGCAACAAAAATTGAGAACGAAATGCAATATCCAGGACATATTAAGGTCAATGTTATAAGGGAAAGCAGATTTGTTGAAACAGCTAAATAATAGATTTTTTGCTAGATTATGGCATATCAATATATGTAGGTGAAATACAAAAAATAATTGATTTTTGTAGTTCGCTTGTATTAATAAATAGGAGAAGTTATATGTTTAAATTGAAGCAAAAACAAAATAATATAGAAATCGAAAATGAAGAAAATGCTAGAAATGTTGAAAAGCAAAATACGGAACAAAATGTAGAGCAAAGCACAGAGCAAAATCAACCTTTGTCGGAAGCAAAATCATCAACTGTAAGTATCCAAAGTGTTGAAGAAGACAATAAGAAAAAATGTAAGGACGATAAGAAAGTCATAAAATGGGGACCAAACAGAGTTTTGCAGTGCTTTGCGTACTTTTCCGTTGCTCTTATAGCCATTGCCATGATTCTTAGGCTTATCTTTAAAAATCAACCTGACATTGCGATTTATATGCAGGGTGTAGGCGAGTGTTTGGCATATATCGTTTGCATTTGGCTTGGCTTTTATTTTACGAGAAAGCGCGGAAATATTTGGTGGTTAGTTGGCTGGATTATAGCATCAGTTATACTTATTATTTTCTATGTTTTTGCAATCGTTTAAACATAAAAGGATTAAATGGTTCAATTATAACTACTAACGCTCAAACATTACAAGTTGTATCATTAAAATTTAACTATCAGTTCAAATGTTTCGCGCTAGCTTGAACTTTAAAATTTTATACTCAAAAAGGAAAATATGAAAAAGAAAAATATTGTTTATATCATTAGTGCTGTGATAATAGTGTTATGCATAATATTTGCATTGCTCATAGATGTATGGGCAAGTTTTTCATATTTTGTGCTATCTTTAATGACGATTTTGACACTAGTTTGGGCGGGTTACTTAATTTATAATTATGTAACTGACTTTAAAAAGCAACTAGATGATGATTTTGCTTATTATAAGGCAGAAAAAATCAATTCTACAAGTGTTACATCAGACGAATTTGAAAAAAACGAACAAGCTTATAGAAAGGAATTTAATAAGTCGGCAAGAAAAACTAAGTTTTTAGAAATTTGTAAAATCATACTTTGCTTTGGCTTTGCAGGTTTATTTATATTCGCAATGTTTGTAGCTTGATTTTATAAATAAAAATGCTATATTTTTATTGGTGGCAACACATCTTATCTATTCGCAAAAGACAGGTTTTGCGAATTGATTAAAAGATATTTCTTTGGTTTAAGTAATTTTCTAATATAATTCTGATTACTTCGCTTGAAGTTCTTTGATTTTTTTCTGCAATTTCATTAATTTTTTTAATTGTATCTTCTCTTAATCTTATAGCGCAAAGCTTTTTTTTCATTTTTTCACCTCCTTTTTGTCTGTAAATTTTGCATAACTTTTGTTATACGTTTGTATTTTAAAATTTTCGTTATACATTTGTCAACTAATTTACGCAAATTTTTTAAAAATTTTTTAGTGCGTGTAAAATAGCTGGTATGCAGGTGCGACATACAGACACAAGCTGTGCGTGAACCTCCACCCTTTCACTTTCCCCAGCCTTTGCCGAAGCGCACACCCTCGCCCACCGCACTTCTTTTCGGCATAAAAAAGAAAGGGTATTTACCCTTCCTCTTTAAATGCTCTTACCTTTGCTTTTTTAATCTTTTCTAAAAAGAGCTTATAATCATTTTGTCTTGCCGTTTCTATATCTACACCGCTAACTTTTGCCCTAGTTAATTCCCTGGCTTCCATGAGTTCTTTTCTAGCTTCTTTTATCTCTTTTAAACGTTCTTCACCTTTCTCTCGTTTAAGCAGTTCGTCATAGTATCGATTGACGCATAGTGTTTTTAAGCCGTTAAAGGTGCCTAGAAAGCATTTTCCATACTCCTCGTATGTTTCCTTGTTCCTACCCCAAAACGCGCTTCCTAGCCCATTTCGGTTACTTCCGCGCACCATTTCGGGTTCTACGCCTAGTTTTTCATAGACACCTTTTGCCTTTTTGCCTTTGAATTTTTTAAGGCAATAGTTGCTCACATATTGTATAGTTTCTGGCGTTACTTCACCTAGGGTCACATGTCCTTTCCCCCACAGATTTTCAATTATAGGACTTCGAAATTGTTTTGAGCCTTTTTTACTCTCGCCCCATGAATATTTGTCATGACATTCGAAGTTGAACATAATCATGTGGTAGTGTGGTCTTGAATATTGTTCTCCATATTCACAGGCGCAAAGGAATTTTATTCCTTCTGCGCCGTAATATTGCTTCCAATATTTCAAAAGTCTTTTTTTAAAATCTTGGACATCTTTATACCTTAATGTAGGTTTTCCTTTTTCGCTTTTAGGTAAGTTCTCTTCGTTATAAGTTAAATTTATGCATTCATTGTGAAGATATGAGCTAGCTTCTGCCATAGCTCTTTCGCCTTTTTGGCGTGCCTGGTTAGCTTTGCAAACCTCACATTTTCCGCATGGTACTTCGATATAGTCTATGAGGTCCACCCATTGGTCGCCTTTTGGTGTTGCTCTTGGGTATCTTAACTCTGTAACAAAACGGCTTTTAAAAATTAACTTATCAGCTCCTGTTGGTGTTTTTTCACCTGTGTAGAAAGCATGCAAAGGTGTCGGACAGCTTGCCATATACACCTCCTAAAATCAATGAATATTTATATATGCCCTCACGCGCACGCGTAGTATATATATAAATACGCTACGTATATATACTTGTTTATTTAGTAGCGAGGTGACACCTTTTTATTTTCAGAGGGGTCACCTTTCATTGATTTACTTAATTAATTTTGCTATTGTCAAAGCTGTTTTATAAAGTCCGTTAGCGTCAGATTTTGACAATTCGTCTTTTCGCGTCATGTAGTCAATATGCCTAGCATTATTGATTGAGTTTATAAAGTGTCCTAGTCCTCCGAGGACATCCATATAGCCTCCTTGCTTTCCGCTGGCACTTGCTCCTGATGGAGTTGAGGCTCCTTGTCCCCCGCTTGCGTATAGCATAGCTGGGTTTAGTCCTGCGGCCTTCATGTCGGCTACTGCTCTTTGATAGGCCGTGTTAGACATTTTAGTCTCCCATTCTCTTTGTATTTGAGCTTGTTGAGCGTTAAATTTATTTGTTGTTGTGGTTCCTGTTATGTCGTTTATTACACTTCCTAGATTGGCTAAAGCACTTCCACCTTCATACATATTAGCCTCCTAAAAACGCTTTAATCCCGGAACACTGTGCGGTGGCATGACTCTTGTAACTATCGCATCCATTGCGAAAGCAGCTTGAAACTGATCTGCTTCTTTGCTTTCGACAGTTAGTGCTCTATCTAGATTATTTGTGCCTTCTTGTATAAATTCTTCGCCGTTTGTTGGAAGTTGACTAAACTCTCTTGCTATATGCCAATAATCTAATGTCTTGTTTGCGTTGCTTCGGAATTCTCCTGCAACTTGTTTTTCAAGGTATCTATATTCAGCCCAAGCTTCTTTAAATCCAAATGCTAGGTTATCATTTGAGTTTCCTTGTGCGTATATCTCCTTGTTGTATATTGGTTGCATTCCAATATTAGCAAAGATTGGATCGTAATAATCAGTTCTTTTGAATTTAGAGAATTTAGCAGGCAGTCCTTGTTGATATATATTTTCGCCTTTTATGCAGCACATAACGTATAGAATTCCGTGTTCTTCGAACGATTTAGTGAAATAGTCATCGCCGTCCCACGTCTGGCTCATTCCTGCAAGGTTTCCCTGTGGTGTTGTTGCTGTTTCAGAGTTTTGAATAACCTGAGTTATGTTGATAGGAATTTTCTTTCCGCCGAGGTATTCTGAACGTTGTAATCTTGCGTCACTTGAACGTACCCCAAAGTGCGAGTATATAATCTCTGTGTATCTGGTTCCAGATAATGCGTCAAGTTCATACATTTGTTGAAGCGCAATAGCAAGTCTTAAATCGTTTATAGTAGCTGATGTTGCTTTTGATAGGTCGGCATTTAGATTTGCTGGTCCGATAGTTGTGTGTGTTTCAGTGTCGTCTGTTAAATTTGTTGTTCCATGATATGTTACGGTGTTTTGTGTGTGTTCATGTTTATTCCCTATTCCTAAAATTGCTCCTTCTTCCTCTTCTATGACTTGTCCAGTTATTGTATTGAGCCATTTAAGGGCTTCCCCTGTTTTGTAGTTGTTGTTTTTTGGGCTTGTAATGACAGGTGCATTAGTTCCAAGAGGTAAAAGCACTTCTGGCCCTTTTTGAGGTTCTATTGATGATGAAGTAAATAGGTCATGCGCTTTACATACAGGCAATATTGCTCCTCCTAGTTCTGGACCATTTATATAATCATTTTTCGCATTTGATCCGTTTAATACATTTTGTCCTGTAGTTATATGTGTAAGATTTTGCCTATTTTCATCTCTATACCAATCATTCCATATTTGACAGTACCCTTTTGTGTATAGTGAATTTATTTTTATTCCACTTTTTTTTGTTGGTATTCCTAGATAGTCAGCGAGTGTTTTTTCTCCCCATCCTCCTACTGGTGCATTAAGAGGTGGCACTTCATATGTCGTTTTGTTCGTTATCCAAGGTCCTTCTTTATTTTCCCCCATAACCTCTTCCCAGTGTTCATATGTTAGTCTGTTTGGTACGAAGAAACATTGAATTTGAGCCCACATATTGTTAAAAATAGGCTTAATTAAAGTGGTAGCTCTTATCAGAGCTTTTATGTTTACCTTCCAAGTATCGCCTGGTAAAACTTCTTCACAAAAGATAGGGTATAAAAAGCCTTTATTCATAGTCGTTAATTTTAAAGCGCCGTTGTTGTCAGTCATTTTAAATCGAGTTCTTTGCTGTCTGTTTATTAATCTAGCTATGTTTTCAACGTATTGTCTATTCTCCATACTTTACTCCTTCTTTTAAAGTTAAGTTTTGACTTTCTTGTTTAACTTCTGGTATTTTTTCTTCGACTTTTTTGTTGTCTGAGTGTAGCTGTTGAAGTTCTCTTTTTAAAGTGCCATTTTGAAAGCTTTTTAAAAATCCTCCAAAGTCTTTAAAATAGTTTTTAATCTCACTTGTTGAGTTATTGAAAAGGTTTTCAAGTTTTTTAGTCGCTGCATATGCTTCTATTAAGTCTTGTGGAGCATTTGTCATATCGACAACTTCATCTGCAATTTCTGTTATATGATTATCGTTTAGATTGATATTGTATCTTTTTATTATGTTTTCTAGTTCCTGGCTTTCTTTCATAGCCTGGATTTTCTCGTAAAAGTTTTCTTCTCCTGTTTTTTTAGTTTCAAGTTTGCCTGTTTTTTGATTTATTACATCTTCATAAATGTCGATTGTTTTTTTAAATCCACCTTCTGCGAATTTGTGTGGTTCATGAAGATTTACAAGTGATTTAAATTCCATTTATGCCTCCTTGTTTTCTTTAACATCTACGCCTGAGCAAACATATTCGACATTTGAGCTTATATTTCCGGTAGCTGTGTCATACTCACCTAGTTCATATAAAGCCATGTCTTTGTAATAAATACAAATGTTATTGTCTTTATTTGAATTTACAGCTTGTCCAAAAGCTCTTTTAGCTTCTTCTGCATTTCTTAGTAAAAATGGGTTCATTACTTCCCCCTGAACGTTGTCCTTTACAGCAAATATTTTTAACTTCATAGTCTAATTCCTCCTTTTGAATATTTTTCATCTAGGTTTTGTTTGTGAATTTTATTAGCCGTGTTTTTAAAGACTGCACGGTCAGCTTTTTTGTTTCTCATTTTTTGCGTTTTAGCCATATTTCCTCCTATTTGATAGTTTTGAAAATTTCTTTAACTTGCATTTTAACGATTGTTAATTCAGTTTGAAGTTTTTTAATTTTTTCTTGAAGTTCTGATTTTTTAATCATTCTACAACTTCCTCGACTTTTTCTTTAATTTTTTTGTCATTGAGTTTTAAAGCTTCTTGTTCTAAGTCGTCTTTAATTTGAGCAATAATATAGTTGATTTTTTGACTTTTAGTAGCTTCTGGCATGAATTGATTAGCTTCTTTTACATAGGCTTTGATGTGCTCTAAAACGATGTTAATTTTTTCAGTTTTAGATTTTTTTGAATTTTTTAGCCACATAACGAAGTAGATAATAATCCCTATTAGACTAATTCCACTTGATACTAGGCTTACAATATTTTCGATGTCCATATCTTCTCCTTTTAAAATATTATATATTTGTATAACATTTGTTGTATGCTTCAAAGACAGGTTTTGCGAATAGATAAGCTATATTTAGAGTAGTATGCAACGATATTACACAAAATCTAGTAATATTATGCATTTTTCTTATATGATAAACTTTTTTAAAATGCAATTTAAACAATTTTTATTAATATAGATGGATATTTCCTCATACTAATTCTTAATAAATTGTCATAATTTTTCTAAAAACAAACTTTATCGTTATCTAATTGAATTGTACTAAATTGCAATAAATTTTTTATGTAATCATTTGTATACAATTTAGGATTTATTTGATAAATCTTATTAAGGATTTTTTATCAAATTTGATAATAAAAATCACGCAAGTACAATTTTAAAGTCTACGATTTGTATTGCATACTACTATGAAATTAATTTGCATACTACTATGAAATCTTAGCTAGTAGTCCCCCAAAAAAATTTTTAACATAAATAAAAACAGCTTAATTTAATAAGCTGTTTATTTTTTAGTCCGCGTTTGAGGCATCCTTTAAAGCCTTTTTTGCCTCTTTTTCCTTTCTTTTATAAAAATCATCAATAGCGCTTTGTATTGTTTCTTCTGCCATTACTGAGCAATAAGCTTTTTTATCTGGTAGTTCTCCGATAATATTTAAAACATCTTGATTTGTAATAGCAAGAGCCTCTTCAATTGTTTTTCCTTTTACTAAATCGCATGTTACATCAGCAGAAACGATTGATGCACAGCAACCAAAAGTCTTAAACTTTGCGTTTTCAACGACATTTTTGTCATTGATTTTTAAATATAATCTTGTTAAATCTGTACAATTATCTTTTACAACTTCACCAATAGCATTTGCGCCATGCATGCCCCCTGCATTTGTTGGATATTGAAATCTCTCCATGATATATCTGTTATAATACATAGTCTTATATCCTCCCTGCTTGAATTGGTGATATTGCTCTAAGTTTTGCAACTGCCTTTGCAAGCTCTTCTACCACATAGTCAACATCGGCTTTACTTATATTTGTTCCGAAAGAAAATCTTATTGAACCCTGTGCAATATCTCTTGGCAA
>DVLK01000099.1 GCA_018715545.1 Candidatus Caccovivens faecavium
AATCAGATTTTGCTTAAACATATTCTATTTATTCTTATCATCAAGCTCTTTCGAATGAGATTTTTGCTCAGTCAAGTTATTTGCTAAGTTTGTTTCAGATATTAAAAGATGTTTAAATAACACATCGCTTAGCTCTTTATATAGATGATTGTTTCTTACTTTGTCATCATAAAATTTTATTATATTTAATGTATCATAACAAATTAATAACTTATACGGAAGTTCATCATCATCCATATCATCCCATTCGTTAATTATACTTAGAAGATTTTTATCTTTTTTAAGCTCATGCATTAAAAAATCTTCATAATCCATCATAATTCTTGTATCAGCAGGCGTGTTTGTTTCATTTACAACTTTGCGAAGCTTTCTATATTCTTGAAAATAAAGTGCATCGCGACCAATTATGTAATTTTTTAATGATTTCGCAAATCCATCGCCACAATAAGAATTTTTCTTCATATACAAAAATGGCATACCAAGAGAATAGGTATTTAAAGGATTATCATTACTACATGTTGTTAAATCTAAGATATATCTTTGTAGATTTTTATTTGAAATCGCAAATTTATCTAACCCATTGACATTGAAAAAATGAAAATGCGGAAATCCTGCCTTGTTACCAAAATATTTTTTATATAATTCATATTCCTCATCGCTTGTTGCAATAAAATCTTTATCTTTTGTAACATTATCATGTTCATGCCCTGTAACATCGAATCTTTGTAACTGCAATAAATCTTCGACATCTTGATTAAGCATCAAAGACTTGAAAGAAGCAACTAAATTTTCTTTTTTTAAATCAAAATCTTCTTTTGGATTTGCAGGAATTAAAGAAACTTTAAAAAGCAATCCGTCATTCGTAGGGTTTTTCTTGACAATATAGCTCTTAATTTTTAAAATTTTTGGAGCTAAATGACGCTTTCCTCCATCAAAATACCCCTCCTTAACTGTTTCAACTTCTTTTGGAGTATGCAAAAAATTGTATGCCATAAAATGAGAATACTCATCTTCACTAGATAGCACTCTGATCGGATTGTTATTTTCCCATCTTGAACGATTAGGTCTATAACTTTTACCTTTGCATCCTACAAAGCTATATATTTTATCTTTGAGGCTAGAATCGTCCTCTTGCACAAGTTTGCAACTATAAACAACTTTACCAATCTTTTTCAATATCTCTTTCATATATAATATTTTACTATAAAAAATATTTATAGTCAACACGCAAACATATAAATTTTAGTTGTTTCTTTTGAATGTTTATGTTATCATTTTTTAGTATGAAAAGATTGGACAGTTTTTTGTTTGAGCATGGCTATTATCCTTCACGCGAAAAGGCAAAGGAAGCTATCATTTCCGCCCGCGTCAAAGTGGATAACAAAGTGGTAACAAAGCCAGCTTACACCGTTGAAGATAGCGCACAAATTGAGGCATTGCCCTTTGAATTTGTGTCACGCGGTGGATTTAAACTACAAAAGGCACTTGAAGAATTTAAAGTAGATTTAAAAGGTAAGGTTGTTGTGGATATCGGCGCTTCCACTGGCGGATTTACCGATGTTTGCCTTAAAAACGGCGCAAAAAAGGTGTATGCGATTGACACAGGCACTGACCAACTTGCCGAAAATTTAAGAAAAGATAGAAGAGTTAAGAGTTTTGAAAACACAAATTATCTAACTTTTGATAAATTTAACTTTCCTGACGCCGACATTGCCGTTATCGATGTTTCCTTTGTGAGCCTAACAAAATTCGCCGAAAAACTTTCAAAAGACTTTAACGAAATCATCGCCCTGGTTAAGCCTCAATTTGAATGCGGAAAGGACTACGCCAAAAAACACAAAGGCGTTGTGAAAGATGAAAAAATACACGAAAAAATCTTGAAAGACATCACCTTTGTCTTTTCATCTGTCGGCTTCACCCTTTCCCCAATCATCCCCTCACCCATCCTAGGTGGTGACGGCAACAAAGAATTTCTCCTGCACGCATGGAAAAGGTAAGTAATTCAGAGAAATGACTTAACGCAACTAAAAATGCAGAAATTATATAAAAGAAGATAGATTAATCTCTATCTTCTCTTTTATTGCTCCTCTGTCTTTCTTTAAGCGCATTAGGATTAACTTTATTTATCTCTTCAATTAACTCCCTTGAATAAACACTATAATCACCTTTTTTTATTGCTGCTCTGATTCTTTCTAAATATGAACCCAAATTAAAACTTGAATCTATTGGTGATTTTGTACTGCTTCTTATCACAGGAGGTTCACTATTAGGACATGTTATATTTAGCGTTTTTAATGCACTGATAATTTTTAAATCGCGGACTTTATTTTCTTCTAACAATGCATATGGATTAATTTTGTTTATTTCTTCAATTAATTCTTTTGTATAAACGCTGTAATCGCCATCTTTTATAGCTTTTCTTATTTTACTCAAATAAGAACCTAAAAGAAAACTTGAATCTATCGGTGATTTTTCTTTTTTCCCAACAATATGTGGCTCTTCATTTGGATACATTGCATTTAATGCTTTTAATCCATTTATAATTTTTAAATTATTGACATCATTTACCTCTAATAATGCATATGGGTTAATTCTATTTATCTCTTCAATAAATTCTTTTGAATAATTACTAGTATCATTTTTCTTTAATGCTCGTCTTATTGAACCTAAATATGAGCCTAATGCAAAACTTGAATCTATTGGCGATTTTTCATATATCTTTACAAATCGGGGTTCTTCGTTTGAATGTTTTGCAATAAGCGCTTTCAAACCATTTATTATCTTTAAATCTCTTGCCTCATCAAATCCTAATACAGCATATGGATTAATTTTGTTTATTCTTTCTATTAATTCTTTTGAATAAATAGTATAATTATCTTTTTTTATTGCAAGTTTTATATTAGATAAATATTTGCCTAAATTAAAACTTGAATCTATTGGTGATTTTGCATCTTGACTTACAAGGTGTGGTTCTTCATTTGGACACATTGCATTTAGAGTTTTTAATGCATTTATAATTTTCAAATCACGTGCATCATTTACACCTAATAATGCATATGGATTAATTTTGTTTATTTCTTCTATTAATTCTTTTGAAAATTTAACGCAATCACCTTTTTTAATAGCAACCTTTATACTTGACAAATATGCACCTAAATTAAAAGACTTATCAATCAAAGATTTATCATCTTGCGATACCATATGTGGTTCTTCATTTGGATATGCATTATTTAGTGCTATCAAACTATCTATAATCATCTTATCTCTTTGTGCGTTTGAATATTCTTGCGAATAATTAAAAACATTTGCATCAAGCGTCATTAAGTATTTTGCTACTTTCTCATTAACACTTGCTGGATTTTCTTTATAAATTGTCTTTAAGTTATTTAACCATCCTCCTAACTTTAATTCTGTTTCCTCTTCAACATAACTTACAGGCACATTTAAATTTCCAAATTTATCATAATAGCGTTTAGAGCATGCAAGCCACTTTTTAACATCTCTGGTGTTTTCGGAAACAAACTTATCGAGTGTCCACAAAAATTTGTTGAGTTCAAGGTCGTTTCCGTCAATCTCGAAAGGAAAAATGTCTTCAATGTCATCTCCGCCTTTTGTGCCACCCTTCTTTCCACCTTTTTTGCCTTTGTTTTTATCGGCATCATCTTGGTCATCATCAAACGCTTCAATAATCATATCTAAACATTGAATGTTATTGACAACATCAAACACAAGAGGCTTGAAGTTTTCATCTTCTCGAACAGAAAGCACACGCCCCAATTGTTGCAAGTATATTCTCGGCGATATGGTTGGCCTGAACATCATACACCCATCAACATCTTTGACATGTATGCCTTCGTTGAACATATCAACTGCAAGCATGATTTTCAGTTTGTCCGACTTATCTTCTTCAAACTTTTTGATTATCTCGTTGGCGTTGTTTCTTCCATCCTTATAGGTAATTTTGTATATTTCAACATCCTTGTTAACCCTGTCGAAAAGTCCGTTTTTAATCTCGCCGATGAGCGATTCCATCCTTTCAATGTTAGGGCAAAATGCAATAAATTTGCCATTTGTTTTATTTATCTTTCTTGCAAATAGTTCGTCTAATTTCTCAGCATTTTCCGCTTGTTTTTTTGCTTTTTCAAAATCTTTTTCAAGAAGTTCCCGTTGTCTTTTATCTTTCACGCCCTTGATTTTGTCTTCAATAATGCTCAGTGTGTCGGCATAGGAATAGACCGCCATAACATAATCTGGCGTTGGTAAAACGCCTTCTCTGATAGCCTCGGTAACATTCATCCCGCGAACGATATTGTCGCCAAAAAGCTCATCACCCATATCTCTCTTTTTGTCAAGATAACGAATAGGTGTTGCGGTAACTCCCAAAACTTTGGCATTTGGATTTGTTTTAAGAAGTGATTGTACAACTCGCCCTCTACCTTCTGCACCTAAACCATGAAATTCATCCAAAATGATATAGTCATAATCAAGAAGTCTTAAATCATTTTCGGAGAGCGTTTTTAACTGGTCGTAGTGTGTGACAAGGATGTCCTCAAAAATCATGCCCTTATCGAAAGTCGCTTTCGTGAGCAAGTCTTTAAATTGTTTGACGATGCCATAAAGTGGCTCTAAAACAATTGCCCTTTTATTCGTTTTTGCCACATAGTCATTGAGAAATTGAAGGATAAGATAACTCTTTCCTGTTCCCGTAGCCTGCACAATACCAACCCTATTCTCACCGCTTTCAAAAAGTGAAATTGCCTGTTGATAGGTTGGAATGTTATGCTCTTTTAAAATTCCATCTTCTAATAATTCTTTTTTCGTTTTCATAGCTTCATTATAGCATATAATTTTTCTTTTGTCTATACTCACTTTCAAAATCCATTCATATTGATTATTAAATATTAAAATACATAAAAAAGAGGCTTTACTTAAAACCTCTTTTTTGTTTAATTTAATTAGGCGTCTAACCTTTTAACAGTTAAAATACAGCTGCCATTCGCCTGCACAGTGGTCGTGCCTGATGGAGTCCCCGTAGTTGTAAGTGCTAGGTCAATACTGTCGCTTGCACTGAGCGCCACGATTGCGCTTGTTGTAAGCGTTGCATTGAATGTGCCACCACCTGTTGTAGTCGTTGTCGCTGTCACTGTTGTTACAGTTGGCGCTATCGCTGTTGTGTTTTGCCTTGCCTCAGCACTGAATGTGAGTTCCGCGGTTGCTGTTAAGTCGATATTATAGAATATCTCATAAGTGCCGGCATCAGTAACAGTTAAAGCATTTGTCGCATCAGTAGTATTTAAAAGTGGCAAAGCTGTGTTAAGTTCGAGTGGAACAAAGGTGTTTGCTGTTGTGAGAGTTGGAGTTTGTGTGGCATTATTATATAATCCGCCATATGCTGCAATTCCACCGCCAGTTGCTCCCGTTGGTCCAGTTTCGCCAGTTGCTCCGGTTGGACCAGTTGCTCCCGTTGGGCCGGTTGCACCAGTAACACTTGCACCTGTCGCACCTGTTGGTCCAGTTGCACCTGTTGCACCGGTATCACCTTGGACACCTGTGTCACCGCGCGGTATGGTAAAGTTTAAAGTCAACAAATCCATTCCAGTAACACCTGACACGCTGGCATCCGTACCTGGGGTTCCAGTTGTTGTAGTGCCAACTGTCACTGTTGTGACTCCTCCTGTTGGACCAGTAGGACCGGTCGGGCCGGTCGGGCCAGTCGGACCAGTTGCTCCCGTTGGTCCAGTAGGTCCAGTAGCCCCAGTAACACTAGCCCCAGTTGCACCAGTCGGACCGGTAGGTCCAGTTACTCCTGTTGGACCTGTTATGCTAGCGCCTGTCGGACCCGTTATGCTTGCACCGGTAGGTCCAGTAGCTCCCGTTGGACCGGTGGCACCAGTAGGGCCGGTCGGACCTGTTGGTCCGGTTGGGCCGGTTGCTCCCGTCCCAGAAGCTCCTGTTGCCCCAGTTGGTCCAGTAGGCCCTGTCACACCAGTAGGACCTGTCGCGCCTGTGGCGCCTGTTCCAGATGCACCAGTTGGTCCCGTTGGACCAGTGGCTCCTGTTGCTCCCGTTGGACCGGTAGCGCCTGTCGCGCCGTTAGAGCCAGTTGGTCCAGTAGCTCCACGCGGAATAGTGAATGTTAATTCTGTAAATTCACCAACAGTTCTTGCTGAAACACTGGCATTTGTTCCAGGTGTACTTGTTACAGTTGCACCTATAAGCACTGCACCAGCTCCTGGGATACCCTGAGGACCAGTTGCACCCGTGGCTCCGGTAGCGCCTGTCGCTCCTGTTGCCCCAGTTGCGCCAACTACTGTGCGAATGGCAGGCACGCCGTTATTAACTGAGTAAATTAAAACTGGTCGACACCTGTCATTACATCTATTACAATTCATATATTTTCTCCCTTGTAATTGGTCTTTCAACCTATAAAATTATATTAAATTTTGCCTCATATTGTTAATAAACTTTAACAACATAAATAATTAAAAACCAATAATTTTACAACGGAAGAAAACTAAATGTTTACAATGTCACACCGCCATTATTCTCCTTCTTTGATCATGTATTTTAAATTTGCTTTATTTTATCTAATATCTGTGCCATGAATGGCGATTTTATCTCTATCTATCGGCACAAATACGATTCTGGAGAATATTTTTCATTGAGTTGCCTGTAAAAAAACTGCATAAAAATCATGCAGTTTTTATTTATTATAATCCTTTAACCTTCTACACAAGCGTATTCTGTCACCTTAATCGTAAACTGCACACCTAAACGATTGGCAGTAAGATTAGGCTTTCTCTGAGTTCTGTCACCGTTCTCATTTAGACAGATGATATTGTTGTAGTTCGTTCCTAAATCGCGTGTATAATATAGCATACCATTGCCTGTTGATTTTAGGTAATCTTTGACTAAATCAGAGAACTTCACTTTACCAGAACCAGCAACCGTATTTATCTCATCAATGGACGACACGAATACCCTTGCTGTAACATTCTGCGCTGTTCCGTTGAGTGAGGTAGTTCCAAAGGTTGGCATAGACTGTGTCCAGTTAACTAGGTAGGTACTGTCCATTCCGTTATTCTCACTATTCAAGGTGTTGTATAGATAATCTACCGCTGTTGAAGAATAACCAGAACCAGCGTTTATCTCTGTTGTGGAATAACGACCTAAATATACTATCGTGTCCATAACCGCTAAGGTGTCTGTTGTTGTTCCATAACCTGTTTTTTGACTAGAATTTGCTTGCAATCTCCACCTAATCGGCTCTACAAGATAATATTCATTGTTATACAAACAATACTCATTTCCATTATACACCTTTGATGTAAAAGATTGCACTCCCATAACATATGTCGAACCGTTTGATAACGAATTCCACTGAGAATTTAATGTCGTTTTTAGCGAACCCGTAACCTTACTTTGTGGTATCATCCCATTTTCAACATACCAGTAACCACCTCCACTATCATAATACGCTGGATTGTTAGCAACAAAATACGCGTGCCACGAATGGTATTCAGTTGTATATGTCAAAAATTGTCCGCTTGAATTTACTACCTGCATACCCGTGCCATTAAGCCCTGTGTAAAATCCTCGGAATGTAAAGCCGTTGTTTGTTGGGAATGTTAAACTAGATATCTCATTTATACAACTCTCTTCGCAGTAGTACGCATTACCATACCACTGATAAATCGTATTCGGAGTGCCACCAACAATTCCGCCCCAGTCAAGCGTTATCTCATAGATAGGTAATATCCATTGTGCATAAAGTTCAAGATCACCGTTGCCAGTATAAACATCACCTTTTTCATAGACATCCCCAGTCCCGTCCGCCTCCGTATTCCAATTGTTTAAAAGGTATCCATCACGCGTGAAAATATCGCTCGCTATTTCATATACATCTTCCGTTTTGTAATCAATAAAAATCTCATCCGTTCCGTAGTTTAAATGATAGGTTATTCTTGTTGTCTGTTGATTATTTATTAAAACAGGATAGCCATTATTAAGCCCTTCAACAAAAGTCCATGTAGAACTAAAATTCCATTGATATGAACCATACCAATTAGAGGACTTTGTATACCAACTTAATGTTTTAGGGTTTTCACTATTCGTTTGTGCACAATTTGATACTATTGCATAAAAATCACTAGCCACCTCTGATGATAAACAATTTCCTCCCCAATAACAATTTCGAACATAACCTTGCGTTGTGTTACTGCTGATTGCCGAAGATGTGTAATATATAGCATACCCATAAGTTTCGCCAGCCATAACATTTCCGAAATTCCAACAATTGACTACTCCGCAGCCAGACATTATAGTTGCTACTGCTATTCCAGCCACGGTGCCTTTTGTTGCAGAAATATCACCTAAGTTATAACAATTTCTGATATAATTATTAGTTAATCGAACCCTAGCTGCAATTCCAGCTATCCACGCGCCATATACAACATCAGAACTGTAACTTACTATATTTCCCGTGTTATAACAATTTGATATAGATGCCGATAACCCACCAGATATATTGCCAAAAATGCCGCCAATTCCATAAAAATTCCTACTAATATTACAATAATTAAAAATATTTGCGTTGTTGTAACATGAATCAATAATTAAAGAAAATTCATTACTAATTGTATTTGCACTAACTATACCACCAAGCGAAACATAATCATCATCATTCTCTTTCGTATCACATACTATATTCCCACTAAAACTACACAAATAAATATTTACAGTTCCGCCATAAATAGTACCAACAATTCCGCCAGCCCCATATGCTCGGATGTACGCATCTATAACAATAACATTACTTATATAGACATCATAAACATAACCAAAAAGTCCCTGACCAGCTTCTATAACATTATTAATAAAAAGCCCCCTAACTGTGTATTTACCACCATTATAAAAGCCAGAAAAATAATCAGGCAATTTACCAATAGGATCCCAATAGTGCGCAGACAAATCTATGTCCGCTACCTGTTCATAATATAGCGAACGATATGTTGAATTTGTTGAGGATGTGTTTATTAAATGTGCTAGATATGCTAATTGTCCTGCTGTGGCGATTTGATAAGGATCACTTTCTGTCCCGCTACCACCCGCAAAAGATGTGGCGTTGTTGCCAGAGTCAGTCCAAAGGTCATCGTTTGTCGGTGCGTTTTGCGTTATATTATTTTCTAACTTCGGCGATTCCCCCCCCGATATTATCGCTGTATGATGAATTTGTTAAAAGAACTGCTCCACCAGTGATAGAACAACCCATAAATAAAAATAATAATAGATATATCAAAACTCTTTTCATATATTCTCCATCAATATTAAAAATTTGCTAAAACTAAACTTCTATATTTTTATTATAACTTAAACAAAAAAAATTACAAAGAAATAACATAAAAAAGTTTGAAAAATAATGATTAAAGAATTAAAAATCTCTCTTGATAACTAAAAAAAGAGAGTAGAACATTTGTCCTACTCTCTTTTTATCAATTAAATAGTTGAATTGGTTAGTTACCAAGAACCTTTTTTCTTTTGGAGATTCCTCTCCTCATCGACCATTCTCTTTAAAAGGAGGTGATCCAGCG
>DVLK01000100.1 GCA_018715545.1 Candidatus Caccovivens faecavium
GTGTTTCATACGGATTTTCAGGCACACCAGTATACGAACCTAACGGATCCGTTTTACTCTGAAATTTTTTCTTTTTTCTTTTAAATATGTTCATATGTTTAATATGCGCAAATGTTAAAATAGTATACAAAAATAAATACAAAGCACCTTTTAATATTTTTATATTTTAAGTATAATAAAAAACTCCTGCCTTAAACAGAAGTTTATAAATTTTCTCCTCCATCATTGATATAGAGTATACCTAAGGTATTTTCTCCGCAGTGGCTAGATATAGTCGCCCCCGCCTTAGTACAGTAAATAGTTTTAAAGCCACGATTTATTAAGCTATCTTTTGCAATTTTAAGCATCTCATCGCTTGCGGTAGTGTAAGTCACAAAACCAATAGATAGGTCAGGATTATTAAACTCGGCAAGGGTATCTTCACAATAATTTTTCACTACCTTTTCCATATTTCCGCGATATTTTTTGTGCGGTCCCATTTTCCCATCTTTTAAGATGATTTGAGGTCTGATTTGTAAAAGATTAGCTCCAAAATAAGATAGCGCTGAGCACCTACCACCTTTATATAAAAATTCCAACTTTTTCAAAACAAAGCTTGCTTGAACATAAGGAACTCTCTTCAAGGCACTTTCATATACATCTTTTATATCTAGTCCCTCTTTAACTAAATTTGAAGCATATATAGCTTGAAGAGCAATACCTGTCGAAAGAGATTTGGTATCAACAACATAGACATTTTTAAACTTACTTGACGCCTCCATAGCATTTTTGCACGAACTTGAAATCTCGCTTGATAAACAGAAATGAATAACTCCATCGTAATCTTTTAGTAAAGAATTAAAATGTTCTTGATATTGTATGGTGTTTATTGCCGAAGTCTTTGGCAATGTTTTTGTATCTTCGTAAAACTTAAAGATTTGTTCTGGCAATATTTCCCCGTCTAAATACTCTTTGTCGCCAAGGATGATCGTATAAGGCAAAGTGTGAATATCATATAGCGACAAAAGTTCCTTTGGTAAATCTATTGTGCTTTCAGCAGAAATAGCAATTTTCATATCTCACCTCTTAATCTTATTATATAAGAAAAGTGCTAAAAAACAAAACATTTTTAAATATTTTTTTACCAAACAATCCTACTTTTAAAATTTGAGTTATTAAACATTAAATTTATAGCAAATATAGCAAAGTTAAGAATATACCAATAATTTCTTGCCTTAAATATTTTTCTATGATAAAATAATTTAAGGAGGAAAAAATTATGAAAATCACAAAGGGAAAATTCGCTCTTTTCTTAATAATGACTATTGTTTTTACAGCATTTTCAATCTTTGCTCTTGTCTATTATTTCGGAGAAAACTACACATCATTTTATAACACTGCCAAAACTGAATTTGAAATACCAGGACTAAACGAAGGCTTTGTTCCGCAAGGAATGGAATATGAAAAAACCAACGATATATTTTTAATTAGTGGATATATGGCAAACGGCTCAGCTTCAAGAGTTTATATAATAAATAGCGAAAATGAAGTAAAGTATGTTACATTTAACTTTGAAAACGAACCTTATCTAGGGCATGCTGGCGGAGTGACTAGTGACGGCTATGGATTATGGCTTGTTGGAGATAGCGTTGTGAATTATCTTCATCTAAACGATTTACTTAACGCAGAAAATGGCGATCAAATATCAATTATTTCAAGCTTTACCGCTCCAAACGGCGCAGATTTCGTGACAACTTATGACGGGAAATTAATTGTTGGAGAGTTCCATCGCGAAGGTAACTATTCTCGCGATAGTTCCCATGAGATTATAACATCGTCAGGAAAAGTCAACAAAGCAGTCACCTTTGCCTATGAAATTGATAATAATAATGCTTGCGGATTGAAAACATTTAATCCAATATTTGCCATTTCAACAACATCTCTCGTTCAAGGCATGAGCATAACCGAAGATAAAATCATACTTTCAACTTCATATAGTCTACCAAGTTCTCAAATATTAATATATGACAACATACTAAACGGAACGGCAACAAAGATGCATTTTAACGGATTGGACGAGGAAGTAGATACTTATATTCTCGACACTCCAACCTCCTCTAAAACATTACCACCTATGAGCGAAGAGATAACCATTAAAGACAATTCACTTTTCATCCTTTTCGAAAACGCATGCAGTAAATATAAGATGTGGACACGCCTAAATTTAACAAATGTTTATAGTTATAATTTAGAAAATTTATAAAAATTAAAAATAATAAAATTAATTAAAATCTATTAAAAATAACATGAAAAATTAATTAAAAACGCGTTTTTTCGCGTTTTTTTGTTAATTCATACTAAAAAATCTCAAAAGCGACACCTATCAAAACACAAAGTAAAACAATAACAACTATCATTTTAGGAATGAAAAATTTTGCTCGGTTTGTTTTAATAGCTTCAACGCGTTTATATTTTGGTGTAGAATAATATGCAAAAATCGCATAAACAATGACACCAACGAAACTTCCTAGCATATAATACGGAATTTTTGTTATCGCACAAACAATCGTAAACGCCACGCACAGCAAAAAGCCCGCCATAGCGCCCCAGAAGCAATATTTCGCTTTTTTATCTTCTAAAATTTTTCTATTTTCTAATTCTTCATCACTGATAAGTGTGTCCATAGAAACATCAAAAACTTTACAAAGCATTTTCAAACTTTCCATATTAGGAAAGCCTCTGCCTGTTTCCCATTTTGAAACAGCGGTCCGCGTCACAAAAATTTTATCTGCAAGTTCATCTTGCGTTAGCTTGTTGTCCGTTCTAAGTTTTTTAAGTTTTTCCCCGAAGGTCATATTTTCTCTCCTTTTTCAAAAACATTATATCACATTTATAACGCAACTTTGCGACACTTTCAGTCACATCTAAGTTTTTTAGGGATTTTTTTATAATTTTTAACTAAAAAACGCCTCAAAAAGGCGTTTTTTCTATTTTATTCAACTGTAACGCGATAACAAGTTGGCACATTCTCCACTTTAACTTTGTCGCTGATTGCTACGCCCGCGATAACATATACTTCATTTCCACTTGCAAGCACAGGGATGTAGTCGCGCTTTCTAACTGGTATCTTTTTATCTATAAAGATGGATTTTAATTTTTTTGTTCCGCCACCGAATTTTTCAAAGACATCACCCTCCTCTCTAAATCGCCAATAAGCATCCTTTGGCACCTTGCGATAATCAAAGTATAAGCCATCTGTTAAATCGCCTGTCTTAACGCGATTAATAGTTACCGTTCCGAAGCCTTCAACATCAAACGAAAAACATTTATTTGGTTTCCTCAAAACAGGCTTTTCTACATAAACATTTTCAAATGTCAAAAAGCCATATTCTTTTGTGACTGTGACATCTAGTGGCAATTTTATTTTTTTGCCATTTTCAAGATTTAATGTTAAATCTTTAATGATTTCAATATGTTTTCTTTCAATATCTTTTTTTACATTGATGAGCGTCAACGCTTTAAATACCAATCTGCTATAAATTGCGCTATGAAGTTTAAATACACTACAAGGTAATTGCACAACCTTATTGTCTACAATCAAACAGTTTAAATCTAAATTGCTGTCAATATAGTCATCATCTTCGCAGACTGTATGCGAAAAACTATTAATTGCTTCAATAGCATTTGGCCAACGCTCCAAAATGTCTTTCATAACAACATTGCGCATGTAATTCCTAGAATAAGAATTATCATTATTGCTGTTGTCCTCAACATATTCAATGTTGTTCATAGATGCATATTCCAATATCTCTTTCTTAGAAACATTAAGCATAGGTCTAATATATATACCATCCCGAATTGGCTCCATCCCTTTTGCGCCCTTAATACCCGCGCCACGGAAGAGATGCATAAGGATGGTTTCGGCTTGGTCACTCATATGATGAGCAAGAGCAATCTTATCAACAATATCTTTTTTGACAAGCGCATCGAAAACACTATACCTTCCTTCACGCGCCGCCGTTTCCAAACTTAACTTTTTCTCTTTTGCAATCTTATTAGAATCAATGGTAAACTTATATACTCTAATTCCCATTTCCTTGCATTTTTCTAAAACAAAACGCGCTTCGTCATAGCTTTCTTCTCGTATTCCATGATTGATATGAATACCAACAACTTCAATATCAAGTTGCTCTTTGACGCTATTTAGATAGTGAATTAAGCACATAGAATCTACTCCACCGCTTACGCCAACACCGACAACATCGCCACGCTTCACAAGCTTATGTTCTTTAATAAAATCTAAAATCTCATCCATAGTTACCAACCTTTATATTTTTATTATACAATATAAAAGCAGAAAATACAATATCTTTTGAATAAAATTAACGATTTTTAATATAAAAATAAGAATTTTTGCTGTTTTTTTAGTAATTTTTGTTAATTTTTAGTTTTTAAAAATTTTTATTGCAAGCACAGTCATATCATCAATCGCATATCCTTTGTTTTTAGATAATGCTCTTTCAAGAAGTTGGTCAGCTAGTTCCTGAGGATTTTTTGCTCTTAAAGATAAAATTTCTTCTTTAAAGGCTTCATCGTTTTCAAAACTATCGCTTATTCCATCTGAAACTAAAATGATATAGTCACCTGAACTTACAACCTCTTTCTTTATCAATGGATAGGCATCATCAACTATGCCTAATGGAAGAGAGGTAGACTCCACCTTTTTCACTTCTTCGGTGTTAACAATAAATGTGACAGGGCTTGCCATTTTTATGAAATCACATATACCATTCTTTAAATCCAAAACGCCAATATCAAGCGCAGAAAATATGTCGTCCTTATGAAGATTTAAAAGCTTATTAACCGAACTTATGATAATATCATTATCAAAGCCTGCTTTGTAAAAATTTTCAATAAGAGCGATAGATAGCTCGCTATAATTTTCTGCTTTTTCACCACTTCCCATACCATCACTTATAGCAAACAAAATTCTATCACCATCTAATTTAATTACACTATAATTATCGCCACTTACCGAGGAGTTTGCTTTCGCCCTTTGACTTACTCCAAACATACAGTCAAATCGAGGTGCCGTTTTCAGATTGATTACTGTATAATTAGGGCGAACGCTTGGAAACATTTCAAACACTGCCATCTTTTGACCACATACCTTGCCCACACAATCAACAATTCTTAGCTTTTCAGCGTCCTCTTTGCGAACAACAAGCGATGCTACCAGTGTATGAATATCCTTTTCAAACACAACTGCATCAATGCATATAATATTATGATAGGTGAGTTCATCTAATATCTTATTTTCACGCACTGTATCAAAGGAGATATTGCTATCGACTTCCTTGGACAGCGCATCTATCACCTTGCTTATACCTAAAAGCTGTTCCGCTATCATTAATTTACTCGAATCGACATCAGATGCCATAGTCAAATATTTTTTATATTGCGCGGTGAGTGTGTTTACAGAACCAAGTATTGCCGTGGTCTGTTTACACCGCGAAGTTAAATATGATGGTATGTCTAAAAGCGTTGCTTTGCCACGCTCAAAAGCAATTGTGATTAGCTCTTCAAACACTTTCTTAGTACTATCAGCAAAGGTCCTATGACAATGATTGCGCTCAGGGCAATATGAACATATTTTATCACAAAGCTCTTCGTAAAGAATTTTTTTTACATCTTC
Source organism: Candidatus Caccovivens faecavium (assembly GCA_018715545.1). Lineage (GTDB taxonomy): Bacteria > Bacillota > Clostridia > Christensenellales > UBA1242 > Caccovivens > Caccovivens faecavium. Next base: position 5,675 of record DVLK01000100.1, read on the forward strand.
CTTGCTCATCCCCTTCTTAATCATGTTTCGATATATGATATTCATATCGTTAAACACTTCGGCAAGGTTAGAAAGTCTTTTACATAATAATTCGCGGTTACGATTTACAACATTCTTCATGGCAAGTCTGTCCTTAGAAAGATTGAAAATTACTGCAAACTCATTGAGCCATTTATTTGGTAGTATAAAGAAAATGCAAGCTGAAAGTAAAACTGGCAAAGCCTCAATTATATTAAACGCTGGATAAAGCTTAAAATAAAGCCCTATTATAACCTCGGAGCATAAAACACCTATTACCATAAAAACTTTATGGTGATTTTTAAAAACTAGTGCACATAAAGCCCAAATAACAAATGGCGTCATGTAAATAGGATTGTTAGTGGCAAGAAGTGCACCTACTCCTGCGGTTATAGCCATCAAAAGCGTAAGAACGGAAGATGAAGTAAATGCAAAAATGAATAAAATAAGAGATACGAAAAGTTTAAGGAAGGAAAATCCGCCAATTGAAATGTTGACAAGTCCTGCACATAAACTCATGACAATTATAAATAGCGAAACAAGTTCAATACTCGTCAACTTATTTGTAAAGCCACGCACAATAAGCGCCTCAAATATGATAATTGCCGAATACATATATAATACGCCTAAAATAACATTCACAGCAGAAAGAACAACCGAACTTTCATAGACAATTGCAAAGGCAAGCGTAGCAGTCTGTGACAATAGCGAAAATAATCCAAATTCCCACTTTTTCATCACTTTCTTGCAAAGAATATGAATATAATAAGGCACTACAAGCATAAAAATGGTAACTAAAATAGATATAGCATTATCTAATGAAAAGTCCAGCACTAGCCCAGATATAAGATATGCTGGTGCTAAGAGATAAACTTTTTGATTGGCCCAAGTTAAAGCAAACAACATACCAAATGAAAATGGATATAAAATATTATTTATGCTGGCATTATTTAAAATAAAAAATAGTAAGACAAATGACAAAAATAATATTCCACTTTTCAATATTTTATCAAATTTTTTCATTTTTACCTCATAATTAATAATTTTGCTTGCGCTCGCTACGACAACAAAATT
>DVLK01000101.1 GCA_018715545.1 Candidatus Caccovivens faecavium
GCGATGATGATGTCGCTATCATTTTTTCTTGCCACTTTTAAAGCCTCATTAAACGCCTCTTCAAACTCTGGATTTGGATATTCGCAAGTGGTAAAAGAGGAATCGGGCTTTATTTGAACTCCTTTAAAAGTAAAGCCATTATGATTTAAGAGTTTTTTCACCGCTCTGAAACCTGTTCCGTTTAAAGGAGTGTAGGTGATTTTTAAATTTCTCTTCTTTTTTTCATATATTCCGTTTAGGAATTTGTCAATTATATCATTTTTTATCCATTTAACTTTCCCAAGCTTTTTATCGTATACATTATTGTAGCTCTCTACTTCATCAGTATTATCAAAAAGTTTAGTTATACTTTCTTGAACATCTTTATCTATCTGAATGCCGTCTGAACCATAGATTTTTATACCATTGTATTCCTTTCTATTATGGCTGGCAGTTATTATGATTGAAAGGTCGCTTTTATAATAGGTAGTAGCAAAGACAAGCACAGGAGTAGGTGAGAAATTTTTAAACAAAAGCACTTCTACGCCATAAGTTTTCAGCGTTTTCGCAAAAAGCCTAGAATAAAACTTACTATTCTTTCGCGTGTCAAAGCATATCACTACTTTTGCACTTTTATCTTTTAAATATTCTCCAACGCTACTTGCAAGCTTACAGACGGTAAGGGCATTTATCTTATTTGAGCCAAGTTCCATAATACCTCTCATTCCCGCGGTGCCGAAAGAGAGAGAAGAGGAAAAGTTGTCTTTAATTTTTTCCTTATCTAACTTTTTAAGTTTTTTAACTATATTTTTATCTTTAATATTGTTTAACCAATAGGAATATCTATCTTTCATATTCACCTCAAAATTATTATAAGAAAGCTAAATTTAATTGTCAAATTTATTATTTCAATAAAAATTTTTTAAATTATAAAAAAATCTATTTTATTTACTTTGAATAATCAGCCTTTTAATATATAATTAAATTTAAGAAACATTTTGTTTCTAAGGAGGAAAAATGAAAGTTTTAATTTTAACCGTATCGGCTGGGGAGGGACACAACTCCATGAGCCGAGCGATTTCTAACTATTTAAAAGACACCTATAAGGATGTTGAAATAAAGCAGGTTGACCTTTTCAAAGATGGACCTATGACGGCAAAGAAAAAACAAGCTGCTTGGATGGTCAATGATGGTTATTTTACCTTGGTTAAGTATTTTATAAAACTTGCCAATAGTCAGTTTGAGAGATTGAAGCGAAGAGATATAACCAAAAATGCCTTTACTCTTAGAAGCACATTTATAAAGCCTGCAAGACCTTATGTTGAGGAGGTTATAAACGAATTTAAACCAGATGCTGTTTTTTGTGCACACACCTTTGCCGCAATCATACTTAGTGACCTAAGAAAGGAAGGGAATAAAAATGCACTTAACGCGCGTGTTGTTACGGTTGTGTCAGACTTTGATGTTGCACCATACACTGAATTACTCACTGAGGTTGATTACATCATCACTCCGACCGATGACTTTGATGATGATTTAGCAAGGCGAGGCTTTGATTTAAGCAAGCGCATAAGTCTTGGTATTCCTATTCAAGCAAAATTTGGTTTATATATTGACCAAAAAGAAGCGCGCCGTATGCTTGGAATAGATGAAAATAAGGACACAGTTATGCTTATGAGCGGAGGAGTGGGCTTTGGCAATACTGCAAAGGTTGTGCTAAATCTAAACAAATGTCAGCATGATTTTCAGATAGTCTGTGTCTGTGGGCGGAATGAGAAACTTAAAAAGCAATTGGAGAAATTACAAAGTAAAGGCAAAATCAAAAAAGCTATAAAAATTTTAGGCTTTGCCAACAACATAGATGTCATTATGAGCGCATCTAATGTGCTGATTGGTAAGCTTGGTGGGTTATCGACCAGCGAGGCGTTTTCAAAATATCTGCCTGTCATAAGCTATAAAAAGTTGCCGTTTCAAGAATATGACAACATGTTATACTTGAAAAAACAAAATGTCTGTGAATATATCACCAAAAATGGGAAAATATACGAACTTGTTGACACGGTGTTAGATAATAAAGATAAGTATTATGAGCATTTGGACAAGATTAGAAGGCCCAATGCCACAAAAAACATTGGCGACCTATTATATAGCGGGAAATTGCAAAATTCGTAGTAGGCCATGTTTAAAGCTTAGAAATGACAATAAAAAATCAAGCAAACTTTGCTTGATTTTTTTGATAATCTATTTATTCTTCCCTGGGGCGAAGATGACAGTAAGAAGAGATATTACCATTGTCGCAATCATTCCCCAGCCGATGCTAAATGTTATGCCGTTTATTATTGGAAGCTCTGACCAACTCCCGCCCATTATAACCTCATTACAATATACTGCAAGCATAATTCCAGCAAGTGCGGTGAATATAAAGAAGAAGAGTGCGAACCAGCGTGCGCTGACATAGGACTTGTTCTTCGTAGCCTTTGTGATAAGATTGATTACAGTGATGATTAACATAATTCCTGCAAAGACAAGGGCAAGTATGAGTGCAACTGCTGCAACTGTTAGGTATGCGTGCTGACCATTGTCAAACTTAATCATATCAAATAGTGATGCGTCAAGAAAGGTGTAACCATCCAAATTTCCTTCACCATTAAAATTGTAAATGCCGAACGCAGGTTGTGTGAAAAGAACAATTCCTCCAACTCCTAAGATAATTGTTATTATTGAAAAGATAATAGTAAGCATTTTGACCTCCTAAAATGCAATATATAAATATGTTATAATCTTTGAATTATTTTGTCAAGCATATTGCAAAAATATTATGAATAATAAAAAAGCTTAAAAATTTATTTGACATACCTTTTTTTTAAGTTATAATAAGAATAGAAAAGCGCAAACTAGAAAGGGAGGTCGGGGTATGAAAGGTAAATTTAATTCTGAATATCACTATTTATGCTGGCTGGCATTCAAAGCGACAGGAAATCCGTATACTATGCAAGAGTGTCTTGCGGAAAGATATAAAAAAGAAAGAGAGCGAGATAGATAGTTTTATTTGTTGATTTAAAAAACATATATTCGAAATAATTTTAATAATAGGGACTAATATGAGTTTAAACTTGAAGGCGATTGTAATTAGAGGAAATAATGCAAAAGAGAAGGATAAAAATATTCTTCTTTTTTCTCTTGAACAAGGCAAAGTTTGGGTGACTTTCAAGGGTGTTAGAGGCGACAAAGCTAAAATGAAATACGCAAAAGAACAGTTTTGCTTTGGCGACTATATAATTGAAGAAGGGAAAATTAATAATGTTGTAACTGGCGTAGATATAATTGAAGATTTTAATGAGCTAGCTAAGGATATAGATAAATATTTTGAGGGCAATGCCATGCTTGAAGTGGTGCAAAAATTGGACTTTGAAGGAGCAAAAGAGCGTTATGAAGTGTTTATGTCGCTAATTAACGGACTGAAAATTCTAGCTTTTCATAAGGTCACACATTTAGCCGTACTATTAAAATTCATGCTGAATATCTTTGAAATCTATGGCATGAAACTATATAGCGATAAATGCTCTTGTTGTGGTGGGGAATTTCATGACAATATCTACATAAATCATCAGGTTGGAGAGCTTGTCTGTTCTTCTTGTAAAACTTTTCAAAGCGAACTTATTAATAAAGGTGAGTTCAATTTAATAAGACTTTTATCTAGTTTGCCTTATGAAAAATTGCCTAACTTCCCAGAGGAAGTAGGGCAAAAGACACTAAAACTCCTTGTAAAAAATTTTTATAATAGATTTTCAGAAAATTTGAAGTTCGTTGGAATTTTATAAACGATAATACAAACTTTAATCTAGCTTATCCACCGAGATATCAACAATTTGTCCCTTTTTAGTTTCAAAGCGAACAAAATTTTTGGTGTTTTCGCTGATTACTATGAAGTCGTCTGTGGATAAAGGCAAGAAGTTAACCACATTTCCTAAGAACTTTGATAGATTATCTTCATTTATATTCAAACTTGCGTCCAAAAGATTTTTGGCAAAACGAAAATCTTTGACCTTTATTGCCTCCAAAAATCGGTATGGCGAAAGCTCATTTATATTGTTTGTTTTGTTATAGTCGAAAGACATACTCTCCACTTTAATCTTATCGTCAGAAAAGCTATAAGTAGCTTTCTTTATTCTGTTTTCATAATCACATAAACGCTTGTTTAAGTTTAGTGTGTCCTTTTCAAATTCAATATCATCACCTTCGAAGTGAGAAAGATGGCATGAGGAAGTGTTGAAAACATAGAGGTCATGCGTAAACTCTATGCAAGCGAAATTTCCATTTTTAAACACCTTAAAGTTCGATGTGTCGTGAGGGCAGGAGTAGGCAACCATGTAGTTTTTATATTCAAACTTTATTTCACGATGAGTAATTGAGATGACGCACTTCTCACCGTTAAAAAAAAGTTGCTCTTTATTTGTCACTACAAGTTCATTTTCCTCATTCAATAGTAGGAGAGTAAAATCGTCCATATTATAAATAGAGTAGCGCGAGGTGTTTTGAAGATTTTTTAAGTTGATATAAAATGGAATATTTCGCCTTGAATAGACGGCTGGATAGACAAAAATTTTGTCCTCATCTATAATTTCAAGTTTGTCATTTTCGTCAAGCTCAAAGGAGCAATCGTCAGTTTTTATAAGGCATGGATATGCCGATTTCAATATAATTTTCTTCATAGAGTAAGTTATGACTAGTTTTATTTAAGTATGCTCACTTTTTGTGCAAAGAGGTATAAAAAATTTTGAAAATTGTCGAATTTCGCTCTTGACAAATATATGTTTTTATATTAGAATGAAACTACAAGGGGAGGAGGATATGAGTAATTTTACTGAGTACAAAACGGAAAACGAACTTAATTATGTGAATAAAGTTCTAGCTGACAAAGATTTGCGTGTTGTTATGAAGAAGCTTTTTTCAAGTTTTCCAGACAATGTTAAAGCTGAGATTTTTACAAACGAAGCAGATGGAATTGAAAAATATTTTAATAAAGATGGTAGGCGAATATCTGGCGGTGTAGATGCCGTTTTTACAATTGAAAACAATAGTTTAACAAGAGTTTTTAGTTATGAAAATGGAAGCGTTCAATTAAGAATAACAATAAATAAGGTGCTTTTTGATAACGGTTCGAATAATTCATATTCAGCTAAGATTATGAAAAAAAGATTTAATGAAAATTTGGAAGTGGGCGAGCTTCCTCGCGTTATTTTGACTTATAGAAGTAAGCCTACGCCTGTGAAAATCGAGGGACAAAGCGAATTAAGACAATATCAAATAAAAGAAATTGAGAAGGTATTATTTGAAAATGTCGCCACTCATAAACAAAAACTGTTTACAAGTCAACGAAAGAAAGTATATGTTCCAGAGCAAGTTTTTGAAATAGAGAACACTTCTAGTTTTAACTTGACAAACGAAAGAGAAGATAAAGAGTAAAGCTCTTTATTTTTTTATTTATTGTTTAAGTCATTCTTTATTTGGCAATAGTTAGGAAAGAGAGGTGATTATGAATATTTGGAATGACGAAGAAGTAAAAAGTCTATTTTTGGAAGTAGAAAACACAAAAAAAGCTGGACGCGCATTACGCGAAGCGTTTGTGAAGCACGCTGAAAAATTCAAGAGAAAGGCCAATAGTGTGCGAAATTATTATTATCATGAGGTCGATAATCTTGAAAAGGACTTTAAACGCGCAAGACGCCTTGAAATTGACCTTAGTAAACATACCAAAAATAAACTTGTTCCATTCACAAAGGAACAAGAGGAAAAATTTATGAAGGAAATAGAGGATTTAAAGAATAGCGGTGTGTCAGTGCGCTCGGCGTGTTTTAAGCTAAGCGGAGGAGATATGACGCTGATGACAAGACTACAAAACAAGTACCAAAATTTGAAAGCACAAAAAGAAGTGCCAAACAACATTGTAAAATTCAAGCAAAAGTTTTTAACTGACAGTGATATAAATAGTCTATTTTTAGGGCTTGTGAAACTTATTAAACGAAATGCTGTTGAGCTAGCCGAAGAGCGTATGCGCGAAGAAAAACAAAACTCAGAATACCTTTTAAGAGAGGCGTATTTGGAGCTTGCCAAAAAGGATAAAGAAATATTTAAAGTTAAAGAGGATTTAAAAAAGCAAAAACAAGAAAATGAAAAACTTTCTTTAAAACTTAGAAAATTTTTACTTTCAAAAGGTGACAAATTGAACCTTGCTGAAAAACGGAAAATAAGAGCCAATTAAGATAGGAAGAAGTGATAAGATATTTTCGCTTTGAAAATATCTTTTTTTATGTTAAAATA
>DVLK01000007.1 GCA_018715545.1 Candidatus Caccovivens faecavium
AATCACAACTATGAAGAAGTCTTGAATCTACAAAAAAATATATTAATTGATTATAAGAACGATATTGCAAAGTATGCTGTTTCAACAGAAAAAGTTAAAGCCAAAGCTTGTTTTGAAAGCATACCAGCGCAACTTGCAAAAGAGAATAAAAAGTTTATGTATAGTACTTTTGATAAAAATGGAAAAAGTCAAAAATATATGGGAAGCGTAAATTGGTTAATTGATGCTGGAATAGTTAATATTTGCAATAATGTATCGACTCTTGACCTTCCACTGGTTGCATATAAAGAAGAAAATTATTTCAAACTCTATATGGCAGATACCGGACTTCTTATATCTATGCTAGATGATGGAACAAATGCTCAAATTATGGAAGGAAATCTTGGAATTTATAAAGGTGCAATTTTTGAAAATATCATAGCTCAAATCTTACACTCAAACGGAAATAAACTATACTTTTATAATAGAAATAACACATTGGAAATAGATTTTGTTTTATCAAAAAATGCAAAAGTAATCCCAATTGAAGTAAAATCAAATAATAGCAAGGCAAAATCATTGTCAACGATATTAAAAATAAATCCTAATTTGCAAGGAATTAAATTAATTTATGGCAATGTTGGACAGGTTGGAAATATGTTAACACTGCCACTATATATGGCTATGTTTTTATAATATATTTAAGAGATGAAGGAAATAAAACCTAATAATTTTCAAATAATTCTTTGAAAGTGATGTTGCAAAACTTAACTTATTTTAGTAATGTTCGTAGTCGTGGAATGACTTTGTCGTTTTCTATATTTGACAGCGTTGACTCCGAAATGCCTGTTTTTAATGATAGTTCTTTTATTGTTAGATTTTGCTTTTTTCTTAATTTTGTAAAATACCTTCCATTTGTTTTTATTTTTGTTTTCATTTTTAACCTCCGAAAGTATTTTAAAATATTAAAAAACAAAAAGGTTGCAAAGGGTAAAAAATGCACATTATTTTTAAATCAAGAATGAAAAATATATTAAACTTTGCGTATTTCTTTTGAAAACGGGAATAAGTTTGATATACTTTTATCATGGAGGGGTTATGGAAACCTGGGTAATTATTCTTACCATTATTATTGTCCTTTTCTTTGTGGCGGTGATTGCCGTGTTTTATTATCGCGACCGAAAGAATAAGGGTGTTTCGAAATACATCTCAAAACTTATCTTTGACAAATATAATGCGAGGATTGACAAGATTATTAAGGCGGTTGGAAGCGAGGAACTTGAAAAAATCTTAAATGAAAGCAAACTCCAAATTGAGGAAAAAGATAAGCTAAATGAAAGCTTAATCTTTGAGAACATTCGCTCAATAGACGCTGTGGAAGATAACTTTGAACTTTTAAAGAAAGTGGACACAAACCATATCGCTCAGTCGAAAGACACGCTAAACCTTTTGAAGAAACATATCAAAATTTTCGACCTATCGGAGTTTGAGGCTAAGCCGCACAATGCAAAATGTCAGGCACTTAAAAAGTTTGAAGAAAAGCTACGAAAGGTGGAGTTAGAAGCGGACTATAAAAAGGTGCTGTCAGCTACACCTTGCTATAAGTTTAACTATGTCTTTATGTTTTTAGGCAAGTGTGCACTTAAAATTGACCTTGACAACATCTTTGCGGTGGAGATGGTGGACTACAAGAACATCGGTATACGGGTGTGGCTTAGTGATGAGGGTTGGACGGATTTTGACGGCACCTACGACCTAAACGAAACAAAGCACGAATTTCCAAAGAGTCAAGACGAAAATGACCTTGACATAAAAGAACAGGTATGGCAGAAAAATTATGTGCTTTCCTTCACCTACAAAGAGATGAGATATGATGTAACAAAAAGCGTGGCGCTTTTAAAAGATCAGCAAGAGTTTGATAAACTTACCACTAAAAAATTTTAAAATAAAATCCTTTTAACTTTTAAACTAAAAGGATTTTTTGTTTTGCGAATAGATAGCAAGTTTTAGGCGAAAAATTTTTAAATCGCACTTTTGTTATGAAGATATAACCTACTTTTAGACCGCTTCGCGTGAGCGTGATTTTAAAAAATATTTTAAAATTTATTGAATTATGAATTTTATAAATTTTTTGCAAAAAACACAATATCTAGTTATTTTATTTGACAAAAACACTATATATGTTTTAAAATAGGGGTAGAACTTGTAACAGGAGGGAAAGAAAAATGCAAGTAGTTAAAAGAAATGGAACGATTGTCGACTTTGACCAGACTAAGATTGCAAATGCTATCGGCAAGGCTAACAATGAGGTTCCAGAGGGCGAAAGAGCAACTGAAAAAGAGATAAATGAAATTATCAAAAGCGTGCTTGCCTTAAAAAAGAAGAGAATTTTGGTGGAGGATATTCAAGACTTCATCGAAGAAAAACTTATGGCACATGGGCATTACGAACTTGCGAAAAAGTATATCATATATAGATATACGCGCGCATTAGTTAGAAAAGCCAACACCACTGACCAGTCCATTAAGGAACTTATCGACGGCGAAAGCGAATATTGGAACACCGAAAATTCCAACAAAAACGCGAGAATTGTCACCACGCAACGCGACTATCTTGCAGGCATCACCAGCACCGACATCACAAGAAGATTTTTGCTTCCTGAGGATGTTGTAAAAGCACATGACGAGGGCATCATCCACTTTCACGATGCCGACTATTTCGCACAAAATGCTCTTCATAACTGCGACCTTATCAATCTTGAAGATATGCTTCAAAACGGCACGAATATCAACGGGGTTATGATTGAAAAGCCTCATAAGTTTTTAACTGCCATGACCATTGCTACACAGATTATCACCGCTGTGACATCCAGCCAATATGGCGGAGCAACTGTCACCATGACACACCTTGCGCCATTTGTTCGAGATAGCTATAATAGATATCTTGATATGTACCGCAAGCGTGGACTAAAAGAGGAAGAGTGCGTCAAGTTTGCCAAAGAGGATGTGGCGCGTGAGATTCGTGACGGCGTGCAGACTTTCCAATATCAAGTGAACTCCATGACAACAACAAACGGACAAGCTCCATTTTTGAGCGTTTGTCTATACCTCGGCGAAACGGAGGAATACAAAGAAGAGCTTGCCATGATTATTGAAGAAATCTTGAAACAGAGAATTCAAGGCATGAAGAACGAGAAGGGTGTATACATAACTCCTGCCTTTCCTAAACTTTTGTATGTGCTTGAAGAGGACAACATTCACGAGAACTGCAAGTATTACTATTTGACCAAACTTGCCGCTCAGTGTACCGCTAAGCGCATGGTGCCTGACTATATCTCTGAAAAGATAATGAAACAGCTTAAAATCGACAAAAATGGCAATGGAAACTGCTATCCTTGCATGGGTTGCCGTTCCTTCCTCACTCCATATGTTGACCCTAAGACAAACAAGCCGAAATATTATGGAAGATTTAACCAGGGCGTTGTAACAATCAATCTTGTCGATGTGGCACTCTCATCTGGCAAGGATTTTGACGAGTTTTGGAAGATATACGAAGATAGACTTGAACTTTGCCATAAGGCACTTAAAATTAGGCATGAGCGTCTTGCAAAAATCACAAGCGATGTTGCTCCGATTCTATGGCAATATGGCGCACTTGCAAGACTTGAAAAGGGCGAAAGCGTACATCCACTTCTTCATGGCGGGTATTCAACAATTTCGCTTGGCTATGCAGGGCTCTATGAGTGTGTGAAGTATATGACTGGTCATAGCCACACCGACAACGGCAAAGGCAAGGAGTTTGCTCTTAAAGTTATGCAAAAGATGAATGATAAGTGCAAAGAGTGGAAAGAGGCTGAGGATATGGATTATAGCGTCTATGGCACTCCTATTGAATCGACAACCTACAAGTTTGCTAAATGCCTTAAAAAACGCTTTGGCATTGTTAAGGGCGTTACAGATAAGGACTACATCACAAACTCCTATCATGTTCCTGTGTTTGAAGAGATTGACGCCTTCTCAAAACTTAAACTTGAAAGCGAGTTCCAAAGACTAAGTCCGGGCGGTGCGGTATCCTATGTGGAGACACCAAATCTTCAAAACAATTTGGAAGTTGTACTTCAAGTTATCAAATTTATTTACGACAACATCATGTATGCCGAACTTAACACAAAGAGCGATTATTGCCAGAAGTGTGGCTATACGGGCGAAATACTCATTGACGACAATTTGGAATGGTATTGTCCAAACTGTGGTAACCGTGACCATAACACTCTTAATGTCGCAAGAAGAACATGTGGCTATATCGGCACAAACTTCTGGAACAAGGGCAGAACGCAGGAAATTAAAGAGCGCGTGCTTCATATCGACAATAAGGATGATGAATAGTAAGAGGCAAATATGAGATACAATAAAATTAGAAAAATGGATATCTCAAACGGACCAGGCGTTAGAGTTTCCATATTTGTGCAAGGTTGCACTTTCAACTGCAAAAATTGTTTTAATCCTGAAACGCACGATTTTAATGGTGGCAAAGAATTTACCGATGAGGTTTTGGAGCATATACTCGACCTTTGCGACAACGAAAGTGTGGAAGGGCTTTCAATACTTGGCGGAGAACCTATGCATCCGAAGAATATTGAAGATGTCACAAAACTTGCCAAAAAATTTAAGGAGCGATTTCCTGAAAAGAACTTATGGGCGTGGACAGGTTACCTGTTTGACAAATATTTAAAAGATAAAGAGATTGTCAAATACTTAGATGTTGTAGTTGACGGACAGTATGTTGACGAGCTACACAACTTCACTCTTGAATGGCGTGGCTCATCAAATCAGCGTGTTATCGATGTACAAAGGTCGATAAAAGAAGGGAAAGTGATAGAGATTGTTTAGGTAAGGCAAAAAACGAAAGAAAGATTTTTAGAGAAGGGTGATTGTGTTGCTAATCCACTTTTTCTACATCATTTTAGGTATATTATTCAAATTATTAATAAAAGGGAAAAATATGAATTACATAGATGTTAAGATTAAAAAATTAAATGAAAAGGCAAAAATGCCAACTTACGGCACAGAGTTTTCTGCTGGCGCTGATTTATATGCTTGTCTTGACAAGAGCGTCACAATTGCACCAGGTGAAACCGTGTTTATAAAGACAGGTCTGTCTATGGAAGTAGGCGAGGGCTTTGGTATTTTTATATTTGCACGCTCTGGACTTAGTATCAAGCAAGGGCTAGCTCCTGCGAATAAAGTAGGTGTCGTTGACAGTGATTATCGCGGAGAGGTTGTGGTGGCACTTCATAACCACGACAGTGTTGAAAGAACGGTGGAAAATGGTGACCGTGTGGCGCAAATGGTCGTTTTGCCGTATTACAAAGCAAAGTTTGAAGAGGTTGGCGCTCTTTCTGACACCATACGCGGAGAAGGCGGTTTTGGCTCGACAGGGAAGAAATAGGAAAACTTTTAGGTTTGTTTAAACGATAAGCATAATTTAAATATCTTTTAAATCAACTTAACGAAACTTATCCACATTTTTGGATAAGTTTTTTAGTTTATAAAAAAATTTTTTATGACAATTTTATGTGTCTTTTGCCATAGATTGCTAGAAAAACACAAAAATTAAACAAAGATGTCCACATATCCACAAAGGCAAAAAATCGCCCTATGAGATTCTTCGACCAAGCAATGCTTTGATGTTTGATGCTTCTATATTTAACCTCTTATGTCATTCTGAGCAAGAATACGAAGTATTCGCCGTCGAAGAATCTCAGAAACCAAGTTTTATTTTTTAGATCCTTCGACTACGCTCAGGATGACGATATTGGCTTTGGGCGACAATATTAACTCAGGATGACAGGCATTGTCTGTTTTTGATGTTTCTTGTGTTTAACTGTGTTCTCTTAGATCCTTCGACTACGCTCGCTGACGCTCACGGCTCAGGATGACAGAATTATCAATCAAATCCTCTTTAAGTTGCGACAGCGTCACAAATAGTGTTTCTACTACCGCCGTCGAAACATCTCATAAAACCAAGCTTTATTTTTTTAGATCCTTCGACTACGCTCGCTGACGCTCACGGCTCAGGATGACACAGGCATCGCCTGTCAAACGGGCGACCCGTTTAAGATTTTATTTAAAAAATTTAAAATATTGTTTGACATATGAGATGTTTTTATGATTTAATTCCTTTAAAGGAGGGGGAAATGAAAAGAACTAAAACTTTGATTGCTGGTATATTAGGAATAATAATGAGTTTTATAATAGTATTTATTTGGGGAAACTTGTTAGTATCTTTATTTTCTATAATTTCAGGAGGAAATGTTAGCGTCAATGCTCTTGCTGGCTTTTTGATTTTTGCTTATTTCGTAATTGAAATTTGTGCAATATGTAGTTTAATATTTTCAATATTCACAGTTATATATTGGAATTCTAAACCAGAAATTTATGAAAAGAAAAAGAAGCTTATTATAACTGCGATTGTTTTTAATTTTATTGGTGTGTTATTCTTTTTAATATCTATATTTTTAAATGCGACACCAGCTTCTATTGCGATTTCAATTATTGCAATCCTAATTTATGTTGCTGCAAATGTGCTTTATATCTTAGATATGAAGAAAGAAAAAACAGCAACTGTTGAAAAGCAAGAAAAAGTTGTTGAAGCGCCAAAAGCTGACGAAGTTAAACCAAACGAAGAAAACAAAGAAAACAAATAAATATAAAGCCTCAAAATTTAGAGGCTTTTTATTTTTGTCACTATGATGTTTTTATCATTTTTTCGCAAAGCATTTGTTATCAAATATTCGACAAAACTTTATAACCTATGTATAAAATAATTGTTTTTGTTTTGATTTTTTGTTGCAAGTAGGCTATAATTAAATTAGATTAGTTTAAAATAACTAAAAGAGAGGAGAGTATGGCAACTTATTTTTTGTGGGGAAGTATCGGACTTATCGTACTTCTACTTGGAATCGGCTTTTTAGTTGGAATGTATCGCGGACTTAAACGCACGGCACTTCATATCTTGTTTGTGCTTGTCAGCGTGGTCATCGCCTTTTTTGTGACAAGACCGATAACTGACGCCATTCTTAATGCAAACATAAATTATGAAGGCACATTGATGTCGATAAGTGAATATATTGTGCAGTTGATTTCTGATAACTTAGTGGACTTATCACATTTTGATAGTGCTTCTGAGTTTATTAAACAGCTACCAAGTGCAGTGGCAAGCCCTATTGTGTTCATAGTTGTTATGCTCGTGATGTTTTTAATCTTTGAAATCATCTATCTAATTACAGCTAGAATAAGCTTCGGCTCTAAGCGAAAGGACTTTTCTGAAAACAAGCCTCGCAGGCTTCCAGGTGGCTTTATCGCCATGGCTGAAACTTTTATGTTCTTCTTGGTGCTTTTTGCACCGATTACCTCTCTCACTCACACCTATGAAGAAATTGTAACCACATCTTCTACCTCAACAAGCGAAAGTGCCACTATGCCGACTTTGGGCAACCAACTCTCTTCTATGCTTCCACCTGAGGTTAATGAAGCGATTTTTGCTTTCAATGACAGCGCATTTGGTGTCATCTGTTCTGCTGGCGGGTTTGACGATGCTCTCTTTGACGGGCTTTCCGATGTCAAGATTGACGGCGAAAAGATAAATGTAAGATATGAAATTGTCACCCTTGCAGGAGCTTACGATGAAGTGGCAATTTTCGTAAATGAAGTTTCGGCAAACAACTACGAAAGCCTCGACTTTGCCCCAATAAAAGCAAGTGTCACTGAGGTTGTGAACAACAATTTGTTTAAAACTGTATTAACTGACGCTTTGAAAGATTTTATAGTCAATTTCGATACTCTTAAAGACGAGCTTGGGCTTAGCGACATTCCAGAGGAAGTGGTTGATATTATACATGACCTTCAAGCAAAGATGACGGAAGATTTTAATTTTTATACCTATTTATCTAGTGATATACTAAGTGTTTTAGACATCGCGGACAACATCATAACAAGCGGAACACTTGAAGAATATATGAGCTTAGAGAATGTTGATGTTGAAAATGTTTTAAATTTAGTTGTAAATAACGAAGAGGCTGTTTCTTCCTCATTAAAGAGCGCGCTAACCATGAACCTTGTTTCCGACACCTTGCCACGCTTACTTGAACTACTTTCCTCTGAACTTCAAAAGGGATTTGAAAATGCCAAAAATATCGGACTAAACACCACTCTCACAAGAGAGGACATGGAGAGCATGGTTGATAGTCTTATGAGTATAGCAACCGAACTTAAAACTCTAAATGACCAAAACGATATATTTGGACTTATTGAAAGCGAAGACATTGTTGATAGCATCTTGAACCTAAACGATATTGGTGGAGTGCTTGATGGCTTAGGCGGTGTGCTTGATGAGGCTCACTCTTTGAAGATACTCAACTTTGAGCGTGAGAGCGTTTCATATAACACCCTTGATGGCATCATGGAAAGCATGGGCTTTAAACTAATAGGTGACGATGTTCATGTAACGGATGGCACATTAGCTACTATTGACACTTATTCTGATTTCTTTGGTTATATTAAAACACCAATTTTGAGTATAAAAGAGGCAGGACTTACAGCTATCTTAGATGAAAGTGCTGACTTTGATGCAGTTTTAAATATCATCAAGACAGAAGTGCAAAAAGATGATGAGTTTTTAGCAAAATTAATTATGCCTTTCTATGATTTAGATAAGACATCATTTAATGACCAAACTTTAAAAGCAATGGTATTTGATACTGTTATCAACCAGCTGACTGATAACCTAGACGGCTTCATTAAGCTTGATGAAGGTGAGGACACTTATGAAAATTATTATGCTAAACTTGCCTCAATCGGAGAACTACTAAATGAACTTTCTTCAAATTCGATTACGGTTACGGAAGATAGCGGAGAAGTGACATATGACTATTTCGATTACATCTTGCTAGATAATGCTGACTATTTTGCATTAATATCTGATATGCAGGAGAAAAATGTAATAGAAAACATTTTGACGCTACTTTTTGAAAACAATATGTACAGCCCTCTTCATGAAAAGATATTCCCTCAAATTGACAGCGAACTTGGCGGTATCACAGGAGTAACACCAACAACCGATTATAGTAATATTGCAGAAAAAAGCGACACATACATTGAAGTTATCAAGGCATTACTTGATGTTATCAATGATGAAAGTATGAATAGCGACAAGATAACTGATAAGCTTACAGTTATTGGTAAAGTGCTTGATACTTTGAAAGTGAGTGCAGAAAGTGGCGTGTTTGATGATGTGTTTGTCAATATCATTTGGTATTTGACAGGCGATGTTATTGACAGTAACACAATTTATGACAGCATAAATCCAGATAGCGAAGGAATGCCAAATCCAAATAGCGAATATGAAAGAATTAAAGAATATCTAGGCGTGACCGAAGTTTCAACAGGCTATTACGAAATTGCTTCCTATGAAGAAATAATGAATGAAATCGTTTCTGTAATAGAACTTGCCAATAGATTAAGCACCGATTTGGGAGAGATAGATATTGAAAACCCTGAGGGTGTTTCAAACTTCGTTAGCACATTCAAACAGACGATTGATGAACTTTATGGCGATGATATCACCTCTGCAACAGAGGTGATAGGAAATGCTAGCAAGTTAGCAAACGATCTCTTGACAGGTGATGAAGTGTCAGAATATGGCGATGAGATTGCTTCTGCAATCGACATTGTGTTTGAAAGTGATGTCAGCGATGAAAATAGAGAACTAGCAAATGCTATAAAGGCACTTTTAGGTGTAACAAATGGAGCTGAAAGTGGAATTTAAACATGTACCTGTGATGCTGGGCGAAGTTATTGAAGCACTTAACATTAAAAAGAATGGAAAATACATAGACTGCACAGTCGGTGGTGGTGGGCATTCATATGAAATTGCAAAGCGCCTAACAAACGGAAAGCTATATTGCTTTGACCGTGACAGTGAAGCAATAGAAACAAGTAAAAATAGGTTAAAGGAATTTGGCGACAAAGTTGAGTTCATCAAAGCGAATTTCAAAGAAGCACCAAAAATAGTTCAAGAAAAAGTTGACGGCATATTAATCGACCTTGGCGTAAGTTCGCATCAAATTGATGAGGGCGAGCGTGGGTTCAGCTTTTTGCATAATGGCAGACTTGATATGCGAATGGGGCAAGACGAGGAGATACAAACTGCCTATGATATTGTCAATTTTGCATCTGAGGACAAGCTGAAAGAAATCTTCTTTAAATATGGAGAGGAAGCATTTTCTAAGACGATTGCGAAGAATATTGTCAAAGCGCGGGCAGAGAAGAAGATTGAAACTACCTTTGAACTACGCGATATCATAGAAAATAGTATGCCAAAAAAAGTTGTCTATTCGCGTGGTGGTGCGTCTAAAAAAGTTTTTCAGGCGCTCAGAATAGTTGTAAATGGAGAACTGGATAATTTAGAGAAGACGCTTACTTCCTTTATTGATATGCTAAATCCTGGCGGAAGATTGGTGGTTCTATCCTTCCATAGTCTTGAAGATAGAATTGTCAAAAATGTCTTTAAACGCGAGTCAACCGATTGTCTTTGTCCGCCAAAGACGCCAATCTGTATCTGTGGACACAAGAAAAAGGTTATACTTGTGAATCGAAAGCCAATAACGGCAAGTGAGGAAGAGTTAAAAGTCAATAGCCGTAGTTCTAGTGCGAAGCTTAGAGTCGTGGAGCGAGTTTAAAATGTTTTCTTTTTTTAAAAGTTATCTTTTTAAAAGGAGGTCAATATAATTATATGGATAAGGAAGTCTTGGAGAAGGTTGAAGTAGAAATTTCGGTGGAAACGAAAAAAGAGGAAAAAACTTTTGTTTGCACTAATCCTCCTATTTCAAAAGAAAAAGAAATAGAAACCTCTAAAAATCTTGAAGAGAAAACTACTGAGGAAGTTTCACAAAGTTTAGATAAAAAATTTTCTCAGCAAGTAGACTTAAAAAAAGAGCCTGAAAGCGAGCCTTTATCAGAATACCTTTCAACTTTTAAAAATTTAACGCTTAAAGATGTAAAAAAAGAAGAGGGAAAAAAAGAAGAGGTAAAAACTGCGCCAGCCGAAATTTCTTCTGAGGACATAGAGCCGAAAGAAGAGGTAAAAGAGGTTAATGAGCCAAAGGTACAAGAAGAAAAAAAGGCAAAAAAGACCACCCTTATCATAGAAAAGCCTAATTATGACTTGATGCCGAAAAAGAAAGGAGCGGTAAAGAAAAAGAAGAAATTTAAAACAGCACTCCTTGCTTGTGCGCTTGCAGTTTGCTCGATAGGTTGTGTAGCTGGTGCGGTTATATGTGACAATATGAACTCTCATTATATGCAACTAGAAGATAGTTACAACTTAAATCTTATAGACTATTTAAATAAGATTAACAACCTAAATGCTACCAACAAGGGATTTGAATTTATCGAAACATATCCTGAGGAAATAAATGAAATATCCTCCATAGGCGAAAGCACAAATTGGTTCGACAATCTAGTCAATTTCATAACTGGGCTGTTTGGAGGTTAAAATTGCGAAAGCCTTATACCTTATTTTCCTTGCAAAAGAGAATAGTAACAGTTGGATTAGTTTTAATTCTCCTTGCATGCACATTAGGTGTAAGGCTTTTTATTGTGCAGATAATAAATGGTAAAGATATGCAGACGCGCGCGCTTGATCAGTGGACACGCGATTTGGCGCTTGTAGCTCCACGAGGCAACATCTACGATACGACAGGTGATACGCTGGCTGTTTCTTACACAACTTACAATATCTATGTGCGCGGGCGTGAAGTTATGAATGCAGAGGAAACGGCAAGGGCGCTAGCAGATATATTAGACATAGATTACGAAAATACTCTCAACAAGGTCAAGAACAAAAATATCAGCGAAAGCTTGTTGAAGATGCAGGTGGACGGAGATATAGCAGAAGAAATATATGCAAAGTCGTTAAGTGGTGTCTATCTTGCTGAAAATGTCGGACGCTATTATATCTATGGCGATTTGATGACGCAACTACTTGGCTTCACCAGTCTTGACAATGACGGGCAAAGTGGTGTGGAAGCTTACTTTAATACCTATCTAAAAGGTGAGGATGGTTATAGCTATGTTCAGAGTGACCTCTTAGGTAAGGAAATTGGCGGAAATTTAAGATACTATGTATCAGGCGTTGCTGGCGATGATATGACGCTGACTGTCGATAGCAAAATTCAAATGATTTTGGAAGAAGTGCTGGAAAAGGCGTATGAAGAGCAGAAAGCAAAGTCGGTGACAGGTATAGTCATGAAGCCAAAGACAGGGGAAATACTTTCAATAAGCACTAAACCAAGCTTTGATTTAAATGAAGTTCCGCGCGAGGAACTCGCATCGCTATTCTCTATGTCGAGAATGTCAGCGGTTACAGACACCTATGAGCCAGGTTCTACATTCAAGATTTTAACTGTGGCGATGGCACTAGAAGAGGGGTTGACAAGTCTTGATGACACATTTTATTGCCCTGGTTATCGAATAATAGACGGTCAGCGTATTAAATGTTGGAAAACGACTGGACATGGCAATCAAACGCTTGCGGAAGCTTTTTCCAATTCTTGTAACTGTTGCTTTATGGATTTGGCTTTGCGACTTGGCACAGATAGATTTTATTCCTATGCAGAAAAGTTCGGATTAGGTCAAAAGACAGGTATCACAATTTCTGGCGAGAGTGCAGGAATACTGATGAAAAAGGAAAATGTCAAGACGGTGGATTTGGCGCGCATGGGCTTTGGTCATGCAATAGCAGTCACGCCAATTCAACTTTTATCTATCGTCTGTGGCATAGTCAACGGCGGTGTTTATCACACTCCGAGTATAGTCACTTCCGCAGTCGATGTCTATGGCAACACCACATACACTCCGATAGTGCAGGAAAAAAGGTTGGTTTCCAAAAAGACAAGTGAAATAATAAACTCATTTTTAAAACTTACGACCAACAAGACGGGCGATTACACCTTTGTGGAAGGCTATAACATCGGAGGCAAAACGGGAACAGCTCAGAAGTATAATGAAAATGGACAGATAGCGCAAGGCAAATATATTTCAAGTTTTATAGGGACTTATCCTGCGGATGATCCAGAGTATATCATCATGATTATGGTTGATGAGCCAAGCGCTGGCGCATACTATGGTTCAATTGTAGCTTCGCCTTATGGCAGGGAATTTTATGAAAAATTATTTTCCTATTATAACATTCCTAAGGACGATCCAAGTGCCTCACGCAAAGAGATTGTTATGCCAAATGTAGTTGGCAAGGGCATCTCTGTTGCACTTGCAGAGTTAAAAGTCCTAGGGCTATATGTGGAGGTGGATGGCGAAGGCACAATTGTCACTTCACAACTCCCACCTGCTGGCACTATTTGCTATGAAGGAGAAACTATTTTAATTTCCACCGCATAGTGTTTGTAAAAAAATTAAAGGTATGATATAATTCTACCATGTGGTTGTATATCGTTATTGGAATAGGAGTTTTATTCTTCCTCATAATTTGCTTTTGCCTAGCTGTTGCTAACTTTTCCTTTGATAATTTCAAGGAAAAGCGCAAAGAAGCGATGAGTTACCGTGCTTCTAACGGCATGAATATTCGTGACTTTGTCGAGGTTATAAATGAGCGCTACTTAGACGGGGCTTTGCAAGTAACTAGATGTGAGGAATATATGGAGCACTTTTCGCCTGGTTATATTGCGCTAAGTCCGTCTACACTAAACTCAAATAGTCTTGCTTCCTTTTCTACAATTGCACACGAACTTGGTCATGGCTTGCAATATAAAAAAGGTGAGCTAAATAATCATTGGCAGAGGAAGAGTAAAAATAGAATACTTGGCAAATTTTTTCTTCCTTTGATTTTAATAGGAGTGGTGCTTGCAGTGTTAAGCTTAGTGAATGTTACGCCGTTTTTTGTGTTATACATTGGTGTTGGATTTTTTGCTCTTGCCTTTCTTATATTTTTAATAGCGTGTTACACTAAATATCGTGAAATTAAGATTGAAAAGGGTGCGTCTAACTATGGAATGACATTTTTGAAAGAATGTATGACGAAAGAGGAAACAAAAATTTGTGCAGAATTTCTAAATTCAGCAAGACTAACCTATTGGGGGAGTTTGTTCAGAACTATGCTAGGCTGGACGATGCTCACCAAAAAAGATAAGATGTTTAATTAAAAGGAGAGAAAAGATGAAAGATATGATTAATGCGTTTGATAATCTACCACAATGGTTAAAAATTGTTTTAGCGTTACCAGGACTTGACATTGTTTGGGCGGTCTATCGACTTTGCCGTTCAATAGATAAACAAAATGTTTTAGGTATCGTGCTAGGCGTTTTGATGATTTTGATATGCCCTATTATAATGTGGCTTGTAGACATCATCACGCTTGTGGTGTATAACAAAGTACTATGGATTGATTAAGGGCTTTTTTAAGTTAGCAAAAAAAGGATAGAGAAAAAAGGATAGAGAATTTTAACTATCCTTTTTTATGCTATATTAGTAATATTTATATTTGAACTACTTACATTACTTATTCTTTCTTATGACTGAACTAATTGAGCTAGTAGGCATGGTTATCACTTCATTTTTCCTTGAAATTGTTTTAGTTACAAGGTCGGAAATATTGTGATTGCCAATATATCTAGTAAATATAATTGTGCCGTCCTTATTATTAAAGTCAAGCTCTTTATTTATCGCTTTTCTTCTAAGTCCGCCTTCTAATCTTGCAATAGTTTGCTTAATGGTAAGACCATCAGCACGCTCATCAACAAGTATAGTCGATGTGTAAGTCTTATTTCCTTTTTTCCAAGTTGAATTAAAATCGCCAGAAAGATAGCCTTCTATCATGTTAAGTATATCATTATGAGGATATCTAATCATGCTTTGAATGTCGCTACTTTTATTTCTTTCATTTAATAACTTATTAAAAATTATCCTAAGCCTTTCGTTGTATTTCTTAATCATTTTCACTCCTTTATCAACGAGATACATTATACACCATATTATTTTTAATTTCAATAGTAAAGTTTAATATTCTTGTAAAAATTTTGTTGTTTTTGGCATATTATTTGTATGATAGGTAAGATTAAAATGTCATAATGAAAAATTTGGACATAATTATTGCAATAAAAAGGGAAAATGGTAGAAAATTTTATTGACAAAATCTTTTTAAACATCTATAATTAGAGTAGCAAAGATGGAATTGGCAACTCCGGAGCGAACGCTTGTCGGCGAAAAGACAGGAAATGAGGCAAACGTATGTTTGTGAAGTAGGGTGGAACAGCGGTTAGAAGTCGCCCCTATGCAAAAGTGCATAGGGCTTTTTTATTTAAAGCCAGAAAAAAGGAGAGAGGTTATGGATAAGAAATTGACGATGGACAAATTAGTCAATCTTTGTAAGAATAGAGGCTTTGTTTTTCAGGGAAGTGAAATTTATGGGGGCTTTGCCAATACTTGGGATTTCGGACCTGTTGGCGTGGAGCTAAAAAACAATATAAAGCGTGCCTGGTGGAAGAAGTTTATGCAGGAGGATGCTTCCTGTTATGGCGTAGATGCTGCCATACTTATGAACCCAAGGGTTTGGGAAGCTAGTGGACATGTTCAAAGCTTTGGTGATCCTAAGATGGATTGCAAAAACTGCAAAACAAGACATCGCGCGGACACAATCATTGAGAGTTTCTCCAAAGGAGCGGTCAGTGCCGAGGGGATGAGCAATGAGGAGATGGAAAAATATATCGAAGAGCATGATATAAAATGTCCAAATTGTGGCAAGCGCGCGTGGACACCTATTAGAAAATTTAATCCTATGTTTACTACTTCGAGAAATATGGTTGGAGATGAAAAGGATGTTGTTTATCTTAGACCAGAAACTTGCCAGGGTGAGTATGTCAACTTTTTGAATGTTCAGCGCACTATGCGTGCAAAAGTGCCTTTTGCAATTGCGCAGATAGGTAAATCATTTAGAAATGAAATCACTCCTGGAAATTTCCTTTTCAGAACGGTGGAATTTGAACAAATGGAACTACAAATGTTCTGTCATGAAAAAGACAGTATGAGTTTCTATAACACCTACAAGGAGAGAGCGTTAAATTTTGTTGAAAGCTTAGGGCTAAAAGCGGAAAATTTGCGTTTTCATGACCATGATAAACTAGCACACTATGCGAAAGCCGCTTGTGATATTCAATATAATTTCCCAATAGGCTGGCAGGAACTTAACGGCGTTCATCATAGAGGCACTTGGGATTTATCGCGCCATAGTGAATTTAGTGGAAAGACGATGGATTATCTTGATCCGTTTACAAACGAAAGATTTACCCCAAATGTTATTGAGTATTCGATAGGTGCTGACAGACTTATGCTTGCAATCATGTGTGAGGCGTATGAGGAAGAGGTGTTAGATAATGGCGAAACGCGAATAGTTATGCACTTTTTGCCAGCAATCGCGCCATATAAAGTGGCAATCTTACCTCTTCAAAAGAATTTAAGCGACAAAGCGAAAGAGGTATATGCAAAACTTTCTAAAAAGTTTATGTGTGATTATGATGAAGCGGGTTCGATTGGCAAGCGCTATCGTAGGCAAGATGAGATTGGAACACCTTTCTGTGTAACGATAGATTTTGACACTTTGGAGGATGATACGGTTACCATTCGTGATAGGGACACAATGAAACAAATTCGCTTAAAAATTGATGAGCTTTCAGATTATATTCAAAAGGCAATTGAATTTTAATCCAAGTAAAATCAACTTCGAAATCAATAATAAATAAGTAAATA
>DVLK01000001.1 GCA_018715545.1 Candidatus Caccovivens faecavium
GTTTCTTGATTTAATTTTCACTTTGCCCTTTTCAATGTATGAAAGCACTCTATAACCATCATATTTGATTTCAAAGATATAGTCTTTCCCGCTAGGCACACTATTTGTTAAACTTGCAAGTTGCACAGGAGCATCTTTAAAAGGCAATTTCCTTTTTTGTTCCTTTTTAATCTCTCCATTTTCACAAATTACAAGAAAGTTATTTTCTTTAAAGTGGACAAAAGCCCACTTGCCTTTCAATTTTTCACCAAACAGAGTGACTTTGAACTCGCCTTTTTCTATTCCGTCACTTATCTTTCCATCCGCCTCATAATGTCCTTTGTCATAAATTATAGCTATGCCTGCGCCATATTCCCCCTTAGGTATTCTGCCCTCAAAATTAAAATATTCTAGTGGATGATCCTCAACATGCACCGCCAATCTCTTGTCATGGCTGTCATACGAGAAGCCCTTAGGTATGGCAAAGCTAATCAATACTCCATCCTCTTCTAATCTAAAATCATAGTGGTCACGGCGCGCACGATGAAATTGCACAACAAAGCGTTTTCCTTTTGATTTGTCTTTCTTACCCTTCGGCTCAGATGTCACAGCAAAATTTCGTTTTTTATTATACTCGCTAAGCGTCATGTTTTAGTTTCCCCTGTTTTAAACTCATCTTTAACGCTTCCATAAGATTGATGACTTTATTAGGCTCCTCTCTTTCTGTATGCACAACAATCTCATCGCCTGCAATTTTTAACTTTATCGCCTTTTTTAATTTTGCATTGTATTCATCCTTGAACGATTCTGGCTTAAATTTTTCAGTCATCTCCTCTATAAGAGATATGGCAAGCGAAACTTCCTTTTCTAAAACTTTTGACTGCTTGACAACAGGGGCTTTCATCACTTCGTCATAAAAATATAGAGTGTTGACAAGCATGTTGCCGTCCTTCCCTCTAATTAGAACAAGCGCTTCCTTTGTGCCTAAAACCACCTTGGCTATTCCCGCTTTATTTTGCTTTTCCATGGCAGACAAAAGTACCGCAAATGCCTTTTCGCCTCCTGTTGGCTTAACATAATATGCCTTATCAAAATAAATCGGGTCAACCTCTTTTAAATCTACAAACTGCTCAATTGTGATATTTTTATCTTTTTTTGACTTTATCTTTTCAAAATCTTTATCGGTGAAGATAACATACTTGTCCTTTTCATATTGATAGCCCTTCACAATATCTTCGTTTTTCACCTCTTTATCGTCACAGTCAACGCAAGTTTTCTTATACTTCACCCTGCTCATCGTTTTTTTGTCGATAAGATTAAAGCCAATATCGTTGTTTTTGATGCAAGCAACAAGTTCAACTGGAATATAGACAAGCCCAAAAGTTATCGCGCCCTTATAAGAATACATATTTACCTCCAAAATAATTATTGCTAAATTCATATAAGACTAAACATTTTTGGAGATATTGTTTTATAAAAAACATAAAACAAAAAACAACACAAAAATTTGTGTTGTTCCTACATAAATATTGTTTATTTACAATTCACTTAATGATTAATTGGTGCACCCAGAGGAGTTCGAATCCCCAACCTTCCGTTCCGTAGCAAGCACCTAAAAATGTTATAATTTGCTCTTTTTGCTCCATTTTTTATCATATTATATCATTTAACCAAAAGCCTAAACCCCTTATAAAATAAGGCAAATAAGCTTTTATTTTTACCATACAACACCAAACAAAAGCAAAACATAAAAACACATCACAAAACAGCACACATTTCATAAACTTTGCAAAAATCAAACAAAAATTCGTAGACATAAGTAAAAATTACTTAAAAATTTATGTTTCTTATGTTCAATTTTAAAGTATTCGATTTCGAGAAGTTTAAAAACTTTACTATTTTATGCAAAACACAGCATATAAAGGAACGGACTTTATATTGTTTTCAAAACCAAAATTTTTAGATGATATACGAATTGCGTAGGCTGGTTTAAATTTTTGAGCATATTCATTTAAACTTTTTGAACGAGTGTTATCATTTGATTTTGTCTCAATTGGAATAATATCTTTGCCTAAGCGTGTGATAAAATCCACTTCTGCTTGATTTTTGCTTTTCCAATAAAAAGAGTCAAGATGATTAGTTTTCAGTTGATTGTAAACATAATTTTCAGTAAGTCCACCTTTAAAATCATTAAAACTGGTATTTTCAAAAAGAATATCATCAATAAGAACATTTTGACTTGCAGAACACAAACCAACATCATTCATATAAAATTTGAAATCTGTCAAACTTTTGAATACCTCTAATGGAAGTTTAATTTGCTCAATTCTATATAACTGACTGGCAATTCCAGCAAGACACAACCATTCAATCGCACCAGAAAATTCGCTTGAACGTCCCCCGCTTTTAATGTCAGAAAATTTAAACTTGTGATTTCCCTTTGCAAGTTGAGTGCTTATGTTTTTATAAACCAAACGCGTTTTAGGAATTTCGCTTTGCTTGTTGTATTTTCCCATATCATCAAAATAGGCGTTTAATATGTCATTTTGTTTAACTTTAACAATATCATAATTATTTGTTTTGACAAATTCATCCACAACATCTGGCATTCCACCAACATACAAATATTTTTTATAAAGTTCAAGCGCCTGTTCGTGAAATGGTCTGGCAAGTGCAGTATTAGTCTCATAACATTCTTTAATTTGGTCAATCAAGAACTTGTTGTTCGTTGCAAGCAAAAATTCTTCAAAATCCATTGGATACATATTCATAAACTGCACCTTTCCAACAGGAAAAGAAGAAATGCCTCTGTTGACAGAAACACCAAGCAGAGAACCAAGCGCGATAATATGATATTCATTTGCATCTTCACAGAAGTATTTTAGAGAAGTTATCGCTTCAGGACACGCCTGAATTTCATCAAAAATTATAAGGGTGTGAGTAGGCAAAATTTCTTTTCTTTTATAATTAGAAAGTTTACTTAAAATTCTTTGAGGTCTTAAATCCACAAAAAAATCTCTCAAATCTTTCTCTTGCTCGAAGTTGCAATAGACAGTGTTGGCATATTCCTTTGAACCAAAAAGATTGACAATATATGTCTTTCCAACTTGTCTTGCTCCTTGTAAAATTAAAGGTTTTCGAGATGCAGAATTTTTCCATTCAACCAACTCTTTATATATCTTTCTTTCCATATTTTATCCTTATATAAACATATCATACCATTTATGTAAATATGCAACCGTTTTTTACATTTTTTGGCACATAATTTTTGTCAAAATTTACACTTTTTGGCAGATAAGTTGAAGAAGTATAAAAAAATAATGTTAATTAGAAAATAAAACAAATTGAAGATGACCATCGTTTTAAATACAAAAAGGAGCATATAATTTGTTAGAAGAAGCTTTTACATTTGAAAAATTATTTGATGCGCACAAAAAGTGCAGAGCTTTTAAGCAACACAGAAAAGATACAGTCTCCTTTGAAATAAATTTATCACAAAATTTAACTAGTTTATCCAAAGATATTTTTAGTAAAAAATACAAACCGGGCAAATATAAAATATTTAAAATATTTGAACCCAAAGAAAGAATTATTGAAGCACTTCCATATAAGGATAGAGTTGTTTTAATGGCTTTTTGTTCAAATATAATTGAGAAAAAGCTAGAAAAATCTTTAATTTATGATAATGTTGCTTGCAGAAAAGGCAAAGGAACATTTTTTGGCATCCAAAGGTTGCATAAATTTTTAAAGGACTATTATCACAAATTTGGCGAGTCTGGATACTTTTTGAAATGTGATATTAAAAAATATTTTCAAAGCATAAATCATGAAATTTTACTTAAAAATCTTGCAAAAACTTCACTTGATGAAGAAGATTTGTGGTTTGTAAATACTATATTACAAAGTAAAAACAACGACACAAAAGTTGGACTTCCTATTGGCAATCAAACAAGCCAATGGTTTGCATTGTTTTACTTAAACAAAGTTGATAGATTGATTAAAGAAAAATTACGAGTAAAGTATTACGTTCGCTATATGGACGACATGATTTTAGTTCATAACAATAAAGAATTTCTTAAATTCTGCAAACAAGAAATCGAAAAATGTGTAAAGGAAGAACTTGATTTATCCTTTAACAGCAAAACGCAAATTGGCAGGCTTAAAAACGGAATTGATTTTTTAGGATTTAGACATATACTCTGTGAAAAAGGTGAAATTAAAACATTTCTACGCGGACAAGCAAAATTAAGGTTAAGAAAAAATGTGAA
This sequence comes from Candidatus Caccovivens faecavium, assembly GCA_018715545.1. Taxonomy (GTDB): domain Bacteria; phylum Bacillota; class Clostridia; order Christensenellales; family UBA1242; genus Caccovivens; species Caccovivens faecavium. The sequence continues at coordinate 4,248 of DVLK01000001.1, forward strand.
AACACTGTCAAAACTACGCAATAACAACCTTGTTGATAAAGAATACATTGATGTCAGATTAAATGCCTTTAAGGGCCATTTATGCCATTCAAATTCAAAAAAATTACTTATAACACTTAGAACAAAACACAAAATATAAAATTGCATTGTTTTAGTATTGCATTTATAACAAAATTGTGCTAAACTTGTTTCATCAAAGGAGTTAAAATATGGCAGAATTAAAAGATTTTATTGTAAGAACACGTCTTGACAATACTGACGAAAATCAAAAAACAGGTAACTCCGCGTTTGATATCCAAGACTTTGTTTTTTTTGAAACAAAGGACGAAGTTGAAAATATAAAAGATGAAGAGCGTTATATCTACGCTTCAGATTACGCTGTTATGAATGGGGCCTTCCTTGGCGGACAAAGAAGAAGTCCTAAGGATAGACAATCGACTTGGTATTGGCTGCGCTCGGCCTACTCTAAGAATCATGTATACTATGTTAGAAGTGATGGCTCGCTCGACACTAAGGATGCAGACAGAGAGAGCGCTGGGCTGTGTCCAGCTTTACACCTTAATCTCTCATCTGTAATCTCCGCGCGAAGCGCGTCGAGCGACTTTAAAATTGAGTCTTTTAAGGATAAAAGTGGCAAAATTTTATATTACACTATTGAATTTGGCTCTTATCCACAAGATAAAGCAAAAAATAGCGGAGAATTAGAAAGACTTTTTAATGCACATAAATTAACTCCAACCGGTAAAACCTACACCGGATATATGAAAGAAGACGGCAGTTTCCAGCAAAATCAAGAGTTCGAATATGGTGGCAAAAAATATGTTCGAGTTATTTCAAAAAAATATGACAATGACTCTGAATATAAGGACAAAACAAAAGCACCAGAAGACGGAACTCCTATGTGGGCCGAAGTTCAACCAATCAAATGGAAAATAAAAAATTGGGATGAACTTCCAAGGTCTATCAATCCTAATGGAAATGGAACTGCTAAAACTATTTATGTAAAATCGGAAGAAGGAATTATGTCAGGAATTCCTTTCTATCCAGAATATGGCGAAACAGAATATACTATGTGGCAAAACAGTCCACTCAGAGCGATTTTTAATGGCTATGATTTGCAAGAAGAACTAAATAAAGGCAATGGAAACAAACGATATAAAGCTGGCAGAAACTACAATTTCAAAGGCAAAGGATTTTTGCAAGAAGCATTTGATAGTCCTTTAATACGTTCTTCCGCTATCACACAAGAAGATGAAAAAGAACTAACATTCGAGTCACAAGTTCGCAGGTCAAGGCTTGAAAAATTGAATCCAGATAAAACTCCTCAAAATCAGCGCAGAAGAATGACCGATACCGAAATGATTAAAAGTTGGATTGACGCTGGGCAATCTGTGCTACTCCGCGGTCCTTCTGGAATTGGTAAAACAGAAAGAATTAAAAAGTTATATCCAGATTTAATTTATATAAAACTTACAAACAATATGTTCCCTGAAAAAGTTGTGGGCTCTATGAACTTGCAAACAGGTCAATCTATTCCACCAGATTTTGCAAAACAAGCACTTATGGTCTGTGCAACAGATGATGAAAGAAAACTTATTCAAGAGAACATTCAAAATCTTTATGACCTTGCTGACACAATTTACGAGCGTTCAAAAACAGCGAAAGGCAAAGTTGTTATCATGCTTGATGAACTTTTGAATGTTAAACCTGCTGTTCAATCACTCGTCTACACTCTTGTTCTTAACAAACTTGTTGAAACGGGAAAAGGGCTAAAACTCCCTGCAAATACTGTCGTGGTTGCAACGGGAAACCAGAAAAAATATTCTAATGTTGCCGAAGATTTGACAGAACCTCTTGAAAAGAGATTTGACCACATTTTAGATATGGAGCCAAAAGTTGGCGAATGGATATATGAGTTTGCAATTCCTTCTAAAATACATCCCTCAGTTATTGGATATATTTTCTCAAAATATCAAGAAAATCGACGTAGTGAAGAAATAGAAGATATGGGATATTTCTACGAAGAACCAGAAGTTGGAGAAAGTCATCTTGACCGAAATGGTTGTCGTGGAAGAACAAATGATCCGCGTGGTTGGGAATCCATCTCAAGAACTCTTTATGCTTTTGAAGAAGATTTAAAAAATGGCAAATTTGTAGGAAAAGATGTTGAAACACTACTTAGGGCCTCAATCGGTTCAAAATTGCGCGAAGAATGGGCGGAAGAGTTTTTTGATTTTTATAATCACCCTACCCTTACCGTTGAAGAAATAGTTGAAAAGAGATACACTCAAGCAGACCTTCCAACTGATATTAACGAAAAATTCGCAACTATGGCAGGGCTTCTAAATGCAACCCCCGAACAAGTTGGCGTTTGTAGAGAATTTATACGCAAACATTGCGATCCAGAATATTTGTCTGTCTACGACATCTATTGGGCTGGTAATGATGAAAAGCGTATGGAAAAAATAGCAGAGTTAAGGGAAATCTCTGCTATGCAGCTTGAAGATGAAGGAGGGCTGATTAGATGATAAAAGAATTAATAGATTTACAGCGCAATTCAAATGCTACTTGTGTTGTAATTGAAAATATAGATAGTGAAAAATTATCTCCAATCGTTTCTATGAAAGCAAATGTAAGCGACAAATTTCTTCTTACAGGAAGCATTCCACCATTTGCAGACAAGATTGATGAAAAATGCAAAAAAAATAAATTATGTTATTTTGTAATTAAAGGAATTGACGAAATTACGACTGAACAACAAAATAGATATGTTAGTCTTGTTAAAGATAGAGAACTAAATGGATACTATCTTCCAAAGAATTGTATTATAGTTTTTACAGTGAAAGATAGGTCTACTTTAAAGAATATATCTCAAGACCTATATCATTTTGCGGTTGTGGCTTTTTAGGGGTGCTCTATGGAATATGACAGAAAACTTTTGCAAGATGTCAAACGACTGATGATTGCAAGGTATCCTCGCTTTGGTGCACAAATTGCTGGTGCTAATTTGGAATACAGAACAGATTTAAAATATCATACTGCAGCAACTGACGGAAAAAATATTTATTTCGACCCCGATTATCTTGCAAGTCTAAGTGATGATGACAAACTTTTCATCATTGCACATGAACTTATGCATGTGAAATTTGAGCACATGTATAGAATTATGGATAGAAACGGTCAACAACGAGATCAAGAACTTTGGAATATTGCAACTGATGCCATAATCAATGCAAATTTAGAGAGAGATGGATTTAAAATAAAGAATGGATATGTCAATATGCCAGAAGCTTTGAATTATAGTGCTGAAGAGTTTTATGATAAACTTTTAAAAGAAAAACAAGCCAAGCAGCAACAGCAATCTAAGAATGGACAAAATCAAAGTCAAAATGGTGACGAAAAACAAGATAAACAAAACGGTCAAGGCAATGCTCAAAGTGGCGAAGAAAGTCAAGAAAAGAATGGACAAGATAGTTTTGATGGACAACCAAAAAGCCAAGATAATCAAGAGCAAGGTGCTGATAGTAGCGAACAATTCGCTGATGACCACAGCCTTTGGGAAAAAGCATTTGAAGAAAGCAAAAAACAAGGCAATAAACAAATGAACAAAGCTGAACAAAATGGACAGTCGAGCCAAGTTGCAGAAAATAGTAAGTTAGACCCTAATGCTCAAATTCCTGAATTTGATAAGGCGCAATTTGATGAGAAAACTGAGTTTCAAGAAAATCGTCAAGAAAGACGCGAACGTGCAAAACGAAATATGGAAAGTTTGCGGGAACAAGAATTAAAAAAATCACAAAGCGAGAATATTGAACTTGGAGATGTTGGACAGGCAAAACTTATACTTGATTGGAAATTGCTTTTAAGGCGAGAAGTTGAAAAAACTGAAACAATTTGGTCGCAACGTAGGTCGATTGCAGAAAATAACTATGCTTACAGACTTGAAGAAAATGATGTTGAAGATGAAGCTGAAACCGAAGTTATGATTGATGTTTCTGGCTCAGTTTCTCTTGAAATGGTAAAAGCATTTTTAAGGCAACTTAAACCTATTCTTAAAGAGTCCAAATTGAAAGTTGGTTGCTTTAATGAAAAATTCTGGGGTATGGTCGAAATCAAGTCTAATAGAGATATTGACAATTTTAAAATTCCGTCACAAGCACGTGGAAATTCTGCTTGGACGGAAGATTGGGACTTAGCAGTTCGCTCATTTTCTAAAAAGCGTGAAGTAAATAAAATTGTTTTCACAGACGGCGAGCCTTGTCCGGGAACTATGCCAAAAGAAGATTTAAAAGGAATAAATGTTATTTGGCTTGTATATAGCAATAGGGATTTTCACCCATGCTGTGGTAAGGTCATTGATGTCTATCCAAAAGATTTACAAAATTTGATAAACGCAGAAAGAGATTTGGCAGAGCCAGAACTTTCATTATAAAAAGTCAGCATAAAATATGTTGACTTTTTTATAAAAACACTGCCACGGTTTAAAATTTCATAGGTTATATGAATTTCTTCATAGTGTAGAAATAACAAAAGGTAAAAGTTTTAAATTTTTTTTGCAAAAACAGCTAAAAATACCCTGACGATTTTAAGTTTTTTGTGGTTATATAAGTAGAGGGGTAAAAATTTTTTAAGAAAATTGCTCAAAATAGGTTAACGATTTTGAAAATGCGTTGGTTATATAAGTAGAGGGACCAATATCTTTGCGGTGCAGAGATATTTTTTCTTAACAAATTTTTCCGCAGGGACAAATGCTGTCCCCGCGATAATGTTAAAGTAAATAAAAAATATTTCCCGCTGTAACAAATGGTGATACAGCGACGATGCTAAAATTCTTGCGAAAACTTTTCTCGCGTTAACAAATGGTGTCCATGCGAGAATAGTAAAATCATTTAAATGGAGGTGTGAAATGTAAAATTAAATTTAAACTCAAAATCTAAAACTAAAA
>DVLK01000008.1 GCA_018715545.1 Candidatus Caccovivens faecavium
GGGGTTCCCCGAAAGTGCGTGTCACTTTTGGGGTGAATCAGCGACCAAACGAAATCGCATTCGCTCATGCTCATTGGCGATTTGTCGCTACTTTAAATGGTTTTGGTTATATCTTAATAAAGCTATTATCAAACTTATTGAAACACGAAACTAAGCACAGTTTGTGACACTGTCGCGGTTTGATTATTTGTTATTGTATAAAATTTAGTTAATCTTATTATTCATCGTTTTAGTTTTTAATTTTAGTTTATAGTTTTTCATAAAGATTTTCAATTTTAATTAACAAAAATGCTTGACAACGGGAGGCGGAATAGGTATAATATAAACGTGTTTCGTTGTCGGAAGCATATGCTTAACAAAAGCATAAACAAACAGCAGGTGATTTTTTAAATTTTCTATATCACCGATTTGAAGCAAGTTGCTTTGAAGTCGAGTTCTCGATTGTGCTGTTCGTGTTTGCAAACTTAAAGCATATTTTTTGACGCGAAATTTCGCGTCTTTTTTTAGAAACGCAAAAATTAGATGAGTGCTTTAAGCGTTTCTTATGACAAATCCTATTCATGATTTAAAACTGAAAATTTTAACTAAAAGGAGAATTAAAATGCCTACATTTAACCAGTTAGTTAGAAAAGGTCGCAAAACTTTTGAGAAAAAGAAGAAGGCTCCACTCTTAGAGGAATGTCCACAAAAGCGTGGCGTTTGCTTGTCGGTTAGAACCGCAACACCTAAAAAGCCTAACTCTGCTCTTCGTAAGATTGCGAGGGTTAAACTTTCTAATGGTCGAGAAGGAACTTGCTATATTCCAGGTATCGGTCACAACCTCCAAGAGCACAGCGTTGTGCTTGTTCGTGGCGGACGTGTTAGGGACCTTCCAGGTGTGAGATATCACATCATTCGCGGAACACTTGACACAGCAGGCGTTGCAAACAGAAAACAGGGCCGTTCAAAATATGGCGCAAAAAGACCTAAGAAGTAAGAAGTTGATGAGGCAAAATCATGTTTGCGTTGCAAACGCAAGTTTTCCGCGGAAAACTTGCAACAAAATTTTCGGTCGAAAATTTTGTGATGATTTTGCCGTTTAGAGAAAAAATTAGTTAAAAGGAGAGAAGAAAATGCCAAGAAGAAAATGTGCGGTTAAGAAAGATGTTTTGCCTGATCCTATATATAATAGCAAAGTGGTCACAAAACTCATTAACCAAGTTATGATGAACGGCAAAAAGGGACTTGCACAAAGAATTGTTTATGGTGCATTTGACATTATCAAAGAAAAAACAAGCTTAGATAGTCTTGATGTTTGCTTGACAGCTATTGAGAATGTTAAGCCTATGCTTGAAACAAAAGGAAGACGTGTGGGCGGTGCAACATACCAAGTTCCTATGGAAATAAGACCAGAGCGTCGTCAAACACTTGCTATTCGATGGATTGTGAATAACGCAAGAAAAAGAACAGCAGAACGCAATATGGACGCTAAACTTGCCGGCGAACTTATGGACGCATACAATAACACTGGCGCATCCATTAAGAAGAGAGATGAAATGCATAGAATGGCAGAAGCTAATAAAGCATTTGCTCATTATAAGTGGTAATTACTATGCGTAGTAAGTTAATGAAGGGCTATAACGAAAATGTGAAGAAGTATGAAGATAATAAGGCGGAAAACAAATCGTTAGATGTCCGAAAGAAATTGTACGCTAGAAGGCATACAAGCGATGAAGAAAATAAAAAGAATAATATTGAATTAAGTAGATAATATTCTATCTAAATATAAAATTTTAAAAAGGAGAAAAATATGGCTACCGATTTAACTATGGTGCGTAATGTTGGTATTATGGCTCACATTGACGCTGGTAAGACCACAACCACCGAAAGAATTTTGTTCTATACAGGTAAAAGTCACAAAATCGGCGAAGTGCATGATGGTCAAGCTACCATGGACTGGATGGCTCAGGAGCAAGAGCGTGGTATTACTATCACATCTGCCTGCACTACTTGCTTTTGGAAGGATCACAAGATCAACATCATTGACACTCCGGGACACGTTGACTTCACTGTTGAAGTTGAGCGTTCTTTAAAAGTTTTGGATGGTGCTGTGCTTGTTCTCTCTGCGAGAGATAAAGTTCAACCTCAAACTGAAACTGTTTGGCGTCAATCTTCTAAATACAAAGTGCCAACAATCATCTATGTTAACAAGATGGATAGAGATGCTGCTGACTTTTTTGGTTGTGTAGATTCAATTAGGGAAAGACTTAAAACCAATCCTCTCCCAATTCAAATGCCAATCGGCGCTGCTGAAACTTTTAGTGGAATTATCGACCTACTTACTATGAAGGCAGAAATTTATGAAGACGACCTAGGAAAGGTGTTTGATGTAACCGATATTCCTGCTGAATATAAAGACGAGGCACAAAAATTACACGATGAAATCATCGAAAAGATTGTTGAAACTGATGATGAACTTCTTTCAAAATATTTTGAGGGAGAAGAAATCAGTATTGATGAACTCAAAAAGGCTATTAGAAATGCCACAATTTCAAGAAAATTAACCCCTGTTCTTTGTGGTTCTTCCTATAAGAATAAGGGTGTTCAAATGCTTCTTGATGCGATGGTTGAGTATCTTCCATCACCTCTTGATATCGACCATATTGAAGGTGTAAATCCTGAAACAGGCGAAACAGAAACAAGAGCTCCAAGCGAGGATGCTCCATTTGCTGGACTTGCTTTCAAGATTATGACAGACTCATTTGTTGGTCGTCTTGCCTTCTTCCGTGTATATTCTGGAAAACTCACCGCTGGGAGTTATGTTTATAACTCTAATAAAGGCGAAAAAGAGAGAGTTGGGCGTTTAATTCGTATGCACGCTAACCAAAGAGAGGAAATCAAAGAGGTAGGTGCAGGTGATATTGCAGCTATTGTTGGACTTAAAGACACAATAACTGGCGAAACTCTTTGCGATGAAAAACATCCAATTGTTCTAGAAAGCATGGACTTCCCAGACCCTGTTATCAGAGTTGCTATTGAGCCTAAAACCAAACTTATGCAAGAAAAAATGGTGCTTGCACTTGTTAAACTTGCCGAAGAAGACCCAACTTTCAAAACCTACACCGACCAAGAAACGGGACAAACTATTATCGCTGGTATGGGCGAACTTCACCTTGAAATTATCGTTGATAGACTTCTTCGTGAATTTAAAGTGGAAGCAAATGTAGGTGCTCCACAAGTTGCTTACAAGGAAACAATCAAAAAGCCTGCTCATGCTGAGGGTAAATTCGTGCGTCAGAGCGGTGGTAAAGGTCAATATGGTCACTGCGTTATCGACATTGAACCAGTGCCAGCAGGAACTCACCTTGAAGACGCTGAAAGATTTGTTGATAAGACAGTTGGTGGTTCTATTCCTAAGGAATACATCCAACCAGTATTTAATGGTATTAAGGAAGCCGCTAAAAATGGTATCCTTGCAGGCTATGAAGTTGTTGACTATAAGATAACACTTCTAGATGGTTCTTATCACGAAGTCGACTCTTCCGAAATGGCGTTTAAGATTGCTGGTTCTATGGCATTCAAGGAAGCTTGCGCAAAGGCAGACCCAGTATTACTTGAACCTATCATGAAGGTGCAAGTAGAAGTGCCAGATGAGTACCTTGGAACTGTAATGGGTAACATCACATCACGCCGAGGCTTACTAACAGGTAATGAAACTCGTCCAGGTGTTCAAGTTGTCAACGCCGAAGTGCCTCTTGGAGAAATGTTTGGTTATGCAACTGACCTTCGTTCACAATCTCAGGGGCGTGGTAACTTCACTATGGAATTTTTAAAGTATGCCGAAGTACCAAGAAATATCGCAGAAGGTATTATTGGTCAACGCAAAAAGGCAGAAAATTAAAAATTTTTGAAAAAGTTGCGTAAATTGT
>DVLK01000009.1 GCA_018715545.1 Candidatus Caccovivens faecavium
TTTCTCTTTAATATTCTGCTAGTTTCAAAAGTAAGTGACTAAACTTTACTTTTTCTTTTTATTGTTGTATAATAAATTAGTTAAAGACAATATTTTTTAGAATTTAACTAAAACGAAGTGAAAATATTATTAGTTTAAAGGAGTTTATATGATTTTAGATAATCAAAAAGAAAAATTAAATATGATTAAAGAAGATTTTAAGTTTATTAAGGAGTGTCTTTGACCCGAATAAACTTAATGCAAAATTAGAGGAATTAAAGAAAATTCAGCTTCAAGACAACTTTTATAATGACCAGAAGTTAGTGTCAAAGGTTGGTCGAGAGCTGAAAACTTGTGAGTATAAACTTAATAAAATTAATTCCCTTGAAAGCGATATTGAAAATGCCGAACTAATTTTAGAGCTACTTGAAGATAATGAGGATGAGGCTCTTTATTCTGAATTAAACGGATTAATTGAGAGGCTTACAAAAGAAATTGAAAATGCAAGACTTGAAACATTGCTTTCTGGAAAGTATGATAGTTATAATGCGATACTCACCTTGCACGCAGGGGCAGGTGGCACAGAGGCGATGGATTGGACTGATATGCTTTTCAGGATGTACTCAATGTATGCCGAAAAAAATGGCTACAAAGTGAAAGTATTAGATGTCCTTGATGGCGAAGAAGCGGGACTTAAAAGCATTTCTTTTTTGATAAGTGGCGAAAATGCCTATGGCTATTTGAAGGCGGAAAAAGGTGTGCATAGGTTGGTGAGAATTTCGCCTTTTGATGCGAACGCTAGACGCCACACAAGTTTTGCTTCACTTGAAGTTATGCCAGAAATTGAAGAAGCACCAGACATCAACATTCGTCCAGAAGATTTAAAAATTGACACTTATCGTAGCTCTGGGGCGGGCGGTCAGCATGTCAATAAGACGGAATCGGCAATTCGCATCACACACATTCCGACTGGTATCATTGTTGCTTGCCAAACGGAGCGCTCGCAAATTCAAAATCGCGAAACAGCTATGAAGATGCTTTATAGTAAACTTGTGGAAAAGCAAGAACTTGAAGAACAGGAAAAACTTGCTTCCATTCGTGGCGATATTAAAAAGATTGAATGGGGAAGCCAAATTCGTTCCTATGTGTTCTGTCCATACACTCTTGTTAAAGACCACCGAACAGGCTATGAAACGAGCGATGTGGAGGGCGTGATGAATGGCGATATTCAAGATTTTATCAATGAATATTTAAAACGAACAAGCGTAAGACAAGGAGAAGAAAATGTCTAAATATATGGAAAATGCTGAGAAGGCATTTGAAAAACTTAGAACAAAAAAAGATGTTACGATACTTGCGGTGGAATCCTCATGCGATGAAACGGCAGTTAGCGTGGTTAGAAATGGAAGAGAGGTGCTTTCAAACATTGTGGCATCACAAATCGACATTCATAAAAAGTTCGGCGGGGTTGTGCCAGAGGTCGCTTCGCGCAATCATGTTATGGCAATCTCAGGGTGCTACAAAGAGGCGTTGAAAGAAGCGGGAATTAGCGAAAATGAGATAGACGCTATCGCGGTTACCTATGGCGCTGGGCTTATCGGCGCGTTACTTGTTGGCATAAACTTTGCTAAAACCCTTGCCTATGCTCTCAATCTTCCACTTATCGCGGTTAGCCATGTGCATGGGCATATAAGTGCAAATTATCTTTCTCATCCGTCTTTAAAACCACCTTTTGTTTGCCTTATGGTAAGTGGTGGACATACAGCACTACTTAAAGTTAATGACTACACAAAGATTTCGCTTATCGGTTCAACGGTTGACGACTCTGTGGGCGAATGCTTTGATAAGGTGGCTCGAGTTTTAGGGCTTTCCTATCCAGGTGGACCCAACATCGACCGTTTAGCAAAGCAAGGACAGAATAGTATAAAATTCAACTATCACGAACCTTTAAAAGACACTTTCAACTTTTCATTTAGCGGACTTAAAACAGCAGTGGTTAATTTTGTGCATAATCACGAGCAGGCTGGCAAAGAGTTTAATAAAGCTGATGTTGCTTGCACCTTTCAAGAGATTGTCACTGATGAACTTTCTGAAAAGGCTGTAAAATGCGCTCTAAAAGAAAACAGTAAAACGCTGGTTGTAGCAGGCGGAGTTGGAGCTAATTCAAGGCTACGCGAGAAGCTAAAAGAAAAATGTGAAAAAGAGAACATCACCGTATATTTCCCAGATTTAAAATATTGCACTGACAATGCGGCGATGATAGGTTCAATGGCATACTACTATTTAAAGTCTAATATTGGACTTAGTGATTTAACATTAACAGGAAAACCAAATGTGCCGATTAGTATTTAAAAGGGAAAAATGGAAAAGATAAAGAATTTTTTTAAAGAAATCAAGTGGTATGAATATCTATTTGTGGTTGTGGCACTTGTAGTGATAATTGCGTTAAGCATCTATTACAATTCGCATATTTTTTACATTTTGAGTTCTACTTTGGGCATTGTTGGAGTTTTGTTTTTGTCAAAGGGCAACATTGTCGGAATTCTAATTTGTATTACTCAATTAATTTTCTATTCAATAATTTCGTTTTTAAATGGCTTTTATGGCGAAATTGTAAATAATCTATGTGTAACGCTAATTTTGTATATTGTTAATCTTGTGACTTGGATAAAGAACTTATATAACAAAAACGGACAAGTGAAAATAAACCCACATATTACTTGGCAAGAAATTGTCATAGCTATCAGTTGTGTTTTGGCGTTATCTGTTGGAATGTATTTTATTCTTGATGTTTTTAACACAAATATGCTCTTTGTCAGCACACTTTCTTTCACTTTCAACACGCTTGCGATATATTTCTTAGCCCGCCGAAGTTTCCTAAATTTTGTTTTCTATATCTTTAGCAATATTACAAATTTTATCATGTGGGGAACGCTAATTGCCACAACAAACGATTATTCAATACTTATAACAATTATTAATATTGCAGTATATTTTTTGCTTAATTGTTATGGTGTGTATAATTGGTTACGAACGCAGAAAGAGCAAAATTATGAATTTGAAGATGCTTCATTTGACAAAATTATGAAAATATTAAAGGAGAAGTAAATGGAACTACTTGCACCAGCAGGAAATTATGAAAAATTTTTAACGGCACTGCATTTTGGAGCAGATGCTGTCTATCTTGCCGGCAATCGATTTGGACTTCGTGCCTTTGCCGGGAATTTCTCTGATGAAGAGATAAAAAAGGCGTCTAAACTTGCACATAGTATAAACAAAAAGGTGTATGTGACGCTAAACATTATCGCACATGACGCAGACTTTGAAGGACTAAAAGACTATCTACTATTTTTGCAAAACGAAGCGAAGGTAGATGCGGTTATCGTGGCTGATATTGGTATTATGCAGTTTGTTAGAGTCAACGCACCACTTCTCGACATTCATCTCAGCACGCAGGCGAATATCATCAACAGTTATTCGGCTAACTTTTTCGCAGAACTTGGAGTGAAAAGGTTGATACTTGCAAGAGAGTTGTCGCTTAAAGAGATAGCAAATATTCGAAAAAATCTTTCGCCAAAAGTGGAGATTGAGGTGTTTGTGCATGGCGCTATGTGCATGGCATATTCTGGCAGATGCTTGCTCTCAAATTACCTAACAGGGCGCGACAGCAATCATGGCGAATGTGTGCAGGCTTGCAGGTGGAAGTATTATGTTAGAGAAGTGAGCCGAGAGGACGAACTTGAAGTTGAGGAGGATGAAAAGGGAAGTTACATATTTAATTCGCGCGATTTAAACATGCTTCCATATTTAAAGGAACTAAAAGATGCAGGGGTTGATAGCATAAAGATTGAGGGCAGAATGAAGTCATCTTTCTATGTTGCAACGGTTGTCAATGCTTATCGTATGGCACTCGACATCTTGCCTAAAAGACCGACCGAAGAGATTTGCGAAGAACTTATGAAGGCTAGCCATAGGCGATATACAACAGGCTTCTATTTTGACGAAACAAATAGGCAATATCAAGAGGACAGCACGCCAGTGCAGAACTCGGAGTTTGTGGCACTTGTCACAGGTGATGCTGATGGGGGTATGGTGGAAGTTGAGATGAGAAACAAGTTTTCGGTCGGAGATACGCTGGAAATTTTAAGCCCTGACAAAAAGATTTTCAATAAAAAAATTAAGGTGGAGAAAATAATCTCATCAGAGGGCGAGAATATTGACAGTGCCAAAAAAGTGCAGGAAAGAGTTAAGATAAACTCTCCATATTCACTTAAAAAAGGCGACATTTTGAGAAGATAAACTTAAAATTTTTTAAATAATCATATTTCGTTTGACTTTTCATAAACTTTAATGTAAGATTTTAAAGAGGGGTTATGGATAAAGTGGACTTAAAACATATTGAAAATGTTGAAGGGAAATATCATCTTGCTTTTTTGGAAGGTAAAAAGATTATAAGTGGTGCAAATGAAGATTTAAGAAACGCTCTGTTTTCCCTACTTCTTTTTGGTGCATTGATTGCTGTTTTTATTCTTATAAGTGGATTTAATCTATTTTATGTCTATTTTTTAGTGGCGTTTTTAGTTGTATTTATCGCCATGATTGTTGTTTTTGCATTGCAGAAAAGAAAAGGTAAAAAACAATGCGTTTTTGCTGTTACTCATTCAAAGAAAACGGAAATTATAAATAAAGGCGCAAGCATGGAAAGAACTTCAAAGGTGATTGCTTCATCTGTTGCAAGAGATTTTGAAAAAAATTCCACTAATAAGAAAATTAAGAAAAGTATGCGCGAAAATCTCGATAATTTTGATAAAGAGGAAAAGAAAAATATTTAATATGATAAGAATAACAAAAGATTGGGCAAATCGGCTGAAAGATGAGTTTAATAAAGACTATTTCAAAAAACTTCAAGCATTTTTGGAGGAAGAGTATTCGCGCTATGATGTCTATCCTAAAATGGAAAACATCTTTAATGCGTTAAATTATTGCCCTTACGATAAAGTTAAGGTTGTGATTATTGGACAGGATCCATATCATGAACCTCATCAGGCGCATGGGCTGTCTTTTTCTGTGGAAGAAGGCGTGACATATCCGCCATCACTTGTCAACATCTTTAAGGAAATCGAAGATGATTTAGGTGTTAAGGTGCAAAATTCAGGCAATCTCATAAGGTGGGCAAAGCAGGGCGTCATGCTTCTTAACACAACCTTAACCGTTAGGCGTGGGCAAGCAAATTCGCACCGCGGAAAAGGCTGGGAAATCTTCACAAATGAGGTTATTAGGCAGTTATCCGCTCGAAAAGACCCTATCGTCTTTCTTTTATGGGGTAGTAATGCTCAAAGTTTTGCGTCGATAATAGAAAAGCAACATTTAGTGTTAAAAGCACCACATCCAAGTCCACTTTCGGCTTATCGAGGTTTTTTTGGTTGTAAACACTTTTCAAAAGCGAATGATTTTCTTGTTAAATGCGGAAAAGAGCCGATAGATTGGACATAATTTTAAAAGTTTAAGTAAATATTTTAATAAATTAGTGAAAAATGCTTGATTTTTTATAAAATTTTTGGTATATTAAAAGGGCAGTTGTCAAAAATGTTGTTTTACTCATAAGAGATATTAGGGCAATTTGCATAAAAAGATTTTTGAATTAGCATTTAACTAATTATGCGGAAGGGCTCTTGGCAAAAGCGTTGCCTTGCCTTAAGAATGGAAGGGCGGGCAGAAACTTCGAAGCAGGTCAGAACCTTTGCATTCACCTTGTCAAGACAATTCATCAGGGTGTTAGCGAAACAAAAATCTTAAATTTAATTATGCGGAAGTGGCTCAGTGGTAGAGCGTTGCCTTGCCAAGGCAAATGTC
>DVLK01000010.1 GCA_018715545.1 Candidatus Caccovivens faecavium
GCAAAAAATATATAATTTTAAAATTTAATATAAAAAAAGAAGTAAGGTTTGTCTTACTTCATATTTTCTATTCTTCTTCGTTCTCTGTTATAATTTCTTCGTTCTCAGCGGTTTTTTCTATATCATTTTCAAAATTTTCGCTATTTTCGTAAACTTTATTTTCAGCATCGTCTTCGCTTTCTGCGATTTCTTCTTCGTCTTCGCGCTTAGTTACTGCCACGCTGACGATATGTGAGCTATTTCTAAGCTTCATAACTTTTACGCCTTGACTGACGCGGGAGATAGTGCTGATATCTGAAACATGCGTTCTAATTATCACACCGTTGTCAGCTATCATAACAAGGTCAGAGTTTTCATCCACTTCTTTAAGGGCGACAAGTTTGCCTGTTTTTTCATTAAACACGCCAGCTTTAACACCCATACCACCACGCTGTTGAAGTCTAAACTCATCAGTTTCCGTTTGCTTGCCATAGCCATTTTCGGAAATGGTGACAATCTTTTTATTTTCGTGCAAAACAGCCATATCAATAATAGCATCATCAGCGCTAAGTTTCATACTTCTCACGCCTTGACTATCTCTGCCAACTTCGCGGACATCAGTTTCATTAAAGCGGATGCATTTTCCTTCACGACTTCCGATTAAGATGTCATCTCTTCCAGAGGTGATATCAACTCCAATGAGTTCATCGCCGTCAAGAAGTTTTATGGCAATCTTTCCGCCTTTTCTTATGTTTTCATACTCACTCAGTGGAGTTTTCTTAATAAGTCCGTTCTTAGTTGCCATAATGAGGTTGCCTTTTGCATCCTTTTTAACAGGTATGATTGTAGCCACTTTTTCGCCAAGTGATAGTTCAAGGAGATTTATCATCGCTCTTCCCTTAGCCTGACGCTGAGCCTCAGGAATTTCATATGCTTTAAGGGAATATACTTTTCCTAGATTTGTGAAGAAATACAGGTTATCATGCGTTGATGTGACAAAGATTTTTTCAAGGAAGTCCTCATCTTTTGTCTTGTGAGCGGTTATTCCAACTCCGCCACGGTGTTGAGCCTTATATTCATCCATAGCCATACGCTTGATATAACCCATATGCGTCATGGAAATGATGACATCCTCCTCGGCGATTAAGTCTTCAACATCAATTCCGCCCATATCCATGCTTATCTCTGTCTTTCTCTCGTCACCATAGGTATTTTTTATTTCTTCAAGGTTATCTCTTATTATTTGAAGAACGCGGGCAGGTGTGTCCAAAATATTTTGTAAATCTTCGATTTTTCGCTCTAATTCAGCAAGCTCGTCCTTTAACTTTTCAACTTCCAAGTTGGTAAGTTTACTTAAAGTCATGTCGAGGATGGCAGTTGCTTGAATTTCATCAAGTTCAAAGTTATTTACAAGGTTAATGCGTGCATCATTCTTATCCTTTGATGCTTTTATAACTCTAACAACTTCGTCAATTGAGGCGAGTGCAATAACTAAGCCCTTGACTATATGTTCACGCTCTTTTGCTTTTTTAAGGTCGAACCGTGTCTTTCGTATTAACACTTCCTTTTGATGTTCAAGGTAGTAATAGAGCATTTCCTTTAAGTTTAGAACTCTTGGCACGCCATTTACAAGGGCAAGCATGATGATACCACTAGATTGTTGAAGCATAGTATGCTTATAAAGTGAGTTTAAAACAACCTGAGCGTTGGCGTCTTTCTTGACATCAACAACAACTCTAAGTCCGTCGCGATCGCTCTCTTCTTTGATGTCGCTTATGCCTTCCAGTTTTTTATTCTTAACCATATCGGCAATTTGTGTGATAAAGCGTGCTTTGTTTACTTGATAAGGTAGTTCTGTGATGACAATTCTTTGTCTGCCAGAGCTTGTTTCCTCAATCTCGGCTCTACCACGAACTAAGATACCACCTCGTCCTGTCTTATAGGCGTGCTTAACGGCGGTTCTACCCATAATGATACCACCTGTTGGGTAATCTGGGGCAGGAATAATCTTAATTAGTTCGTCAATGTCGATGTCAGGGTTGTCGATGAGAGCTTGCACGCCACTTATAACCTCTCTTAGGTTGTGAGGAGGAATATTTGTAGCCATACCGACAGCAATACCGTCAGCACCGTTGACAAGAAGGTTAGGGAATTTAGCAGGGAGTACGGTTGGTTGCATCAAGGTATCATCAAAGTTAGGATAGAAATCCACCGTTTCCTTGTCGATATCTTCAAGCATTAGAGAGGCAATCTTGCTTAGTCTTGCCTCAGTGTAACGCTGAGCAGCTGGTGGGTCACCATCGACAGAGCCGAAGTTTCCATGGCCGTCAACAAGTGGGTAACGAATAGAAAAGTCCTGAGCAAGTCTTACAAGTGCGTCATAGATGGACCTATCACCATGAGGGTGGTACTTACCCATAACTTCGCCGACAATTCTCGCACTCTTCTTGTGAGGCTTGTCGTAGAAGTTATTTAGTTCGCCCATACTGAAAAGTATTCTTCTATGCACAGGCTTTAAGCCATCTCTAACATCAGGAATGGCACGACTGACATTGACCGCCATAGCATAAGATATGAAGGATTTTTTAAGTTCTCCAATAACTTCCACCTTTTCGACTTTTTCGTTTTCCATTAACTCTTTTAAACTTTTCTTTTCTTCTTCTTTTTTATTGCTCATTTTAAATCCTCTTTTCTAGTCTTTTTGTTTTTCAAGAAACACTCTATTTTTTTTAAGCTTTTCATCTTTATTTACAGCATCTTCCAATTTTCGGCGACTATTAATTCTAATTGCTAAATACATAGGTCCGTGAAAACTTAATTCATCTATACTTTCCAGCGTTTGTTCAATAGAACTTTGCTTAACCAATGTAAAATAATCTTTAAGTTTTTTGTTTGAAGCAAGTTCGCTGTAAACTGCCGATAATTTGACATCTTTATTCTTTGCCAAGTAGTTGTACAAAACTGATAAGTATTCAAATTCTTGTTTTGAAACATATTTCAATTTTATATTTTCAATTCTTCCAAAGCGATCAATATTGTTTACCTCTACATAACCTTTGTTTTTAGTCACCTTAATCGCATTTTCTGTGATATATTCTTGAAATGTCATTATTTTTCTCCTTATATTTCAACGCTCTTTCTGTACCTTTTTCAATTTTTTCATATTTAATTTTATTGATTTCGTCAAAGCCGTCAAACATATAGGCAAGTTCCTCAATGCAAATTTCAACATCGGCAATGCCGTCTAAGATTTTATAGCGAAGTTCCTTTTCCTCTGTGTCAACATCCTCACATTTTCTTTTATACTTGCAAATTGCCTTAATTAGTTCGCTTAGTTCTTCAATGCTTATTCTCATGATGTAGTCATCGCCAAAAGCTTCCATGAAATTTTTATAAGGATTTTTATTTTTCTTTTCCATGCTTTTTCCTCCTCTTAGTTTTATAGGGGCTGTTTAACAAAAATCTCTACCTCTTTTTTCAGCCGATTTTTCAATCTGCATGGCAAATTCTTCGGCACTCAATCTTAAATCAGAAAGAATATTGTTTTTATATGGGTATTTTTGAACTAGCTTATAATAATCTTTAAACTTCCTTTTTAGCTCTAACAAAAAGTCGCTTTGACTGATGTCGAAATTTAATGATAGATAGCCTTCCATAATTTTAAGTCTTTGCATATCTTCGTTTGTTATATGGTTATAATATTGTTTATTTTCAGGGAAATTCAAGCTAAATGAATAGTTAAATTTACATTTTGTTTTATCGCGCTTAACTTTTATTTTCCTAGTTTTTAAAAACTCTTCAAAGTTCATATCAATTTTCCTTTAAATCACTCTTGGCTTTTGCTAATCCTCTTTGAAGTTTATAATCTTTCATTTCTTCTACCTTTTCTTTTCCAAACATATATGCAAGCTGTTCAATATTGAGAGCTACATCTGCCGTTTCTTCAATTATATCGCTAGCCAGCCTTTCCTTTTCTTTCGCATCGGCAGTTTTAAAGTATCGTTTATACTTACAGATTGCCTTAGTAAGTTCGCTCATCTCTTCAATTGCCATATCGAGTTGAGCTTCTTCGCCATAGGCATCAATAAATGTTTGGTAGGGATTTTTCTTTTTGATTTTTATCATAATCTTCTCCGCAATAAATTGAAATTGCTTTTACACATCTAGGTCGGTGACTAGGGTTGCGTTCTCTTCAATAAACTCTCGCCTAAGTTCTGGGTCCTCACCCATAAGTTGATTGAAGAGCTTATCTGCCTCAATGGCGTCTTCCATGGTTATTTGAAGAAGTACGCGGTGCTCAGGGTTCATGGTTGTTTCCCAAAGTTGTTCAGGGTTCATTTCACCAAGGCCTTTATAGCGTTGTAGGGTTGTGCCCTTTCTGCCATTTGCTTCAAACCAGTTGTTTAATTCGTCATCGGAGTAGAAATAGTATTCTTCCTTTCCTCTTGCCACTTTGTAGAGAGGTGGCTGTGCTGCATAGACATGTCCATTTTCGATGAGTGGGCGCATAAAGCGGAAGAAGAAGGTGAGAAGAAGGATTCTAATGTGTGAGCCGTCAACATCGGCATCGGACATACAAATAATTTTATTGTAACGAAGTTTGCTTTCGTCAAAGTCATTGCCAGTGCCTGCACCGAAGGCGGTTATCATGGCACGAATTTCTGCGTTTTCAAGTATTCGGTTAAGTCTTGCCTTCTCCACATTCAAAATCTTACCGCGAAGAGGTAAAATTGCTTGAAAGCGTCTATCTCTGCCTTGCTTTGCAGATCCACCAGCGGAATCACCTTCAACAATATAAATTTCGCATAATGAACTATCTTTTTCAGTGCAATCAGCAAGTTTTCCAGGGAGGGTGGTGTTCTCTAAAACACTCTTTCTTCTTGTAAGCTCTCTTGCGTTTCTTGCGGCATCTCTTGCACGCTGAGCGGTGATGCTTTTCATGATAAGTTCCCTTGCTTCGCTTGGGTGTTCTTCTAAGTAATCACCAAAATTTTCTTGCATTGCCTTATAGACGATGTTTCTCATTTCGCTGTTGCCAAGCTTTGTCTTTGTCTGTCCTTCAAATTGAGGCTCACGGAGTTTAACGGAGATAACGGCGGTTATACCTTCTCGGCAATCCTCACCAGAGAGCTTTTCATTTTCTTTGATAATTTTGTTCTTAACTGCGTAGTCATTTATAACCTTTGTGAGAGCATTTTTAAAGCCGTCTAAATGCGTTCCGCCCTCTTCGGTGTTGATGTTGTTAGCATAAGAATTTATAATTTCATTGTAGCTTTCATTATATTGAAAGCAAACTTCAATTTCATTTACCACTTCGCCTTTGTCATTGTGGTTAAATTTATTGAAATACACTGGCGCTGGAAGAAGGGTGTTTTTGTTGACATTAAGATAATCAACAAACTCAATAATTCCGCCTTTAAACTCAAATCTATCGTTCTTTTCTCTGCCTTCGCGTCTATCTTCAAGGGTGATAACCAAGCCTTTATTCAAAAAGGCGATTTCGCGGAAGCGGTTTTTAAGTGTGTCATAGTTAAACTCAATCGTTTCAAAAATTTCTGGATCTGGATAGAAGGTTATTGTCGTTCCGCGTTTGTCGGTGGAGCCTATAACTTTAAGCGGAGCGAGCGACCTTCCGCGAGCAAATTCGATATAGTGATGTTTGCCGTTTTGATATACATCGGCGATGAGTTTAGTTGAGAGCGCGTTCACGCAGGAGACGCCAACGCCGTGAAGTCCGCCAGAGATTTTGTAGCCCTGTCCGCCGAACTTTCCGCCAGCGTGGAGTTTTGTTAAAACAACTTCAACAGCACTTTTGCCTTCCTTTTCAATGATACCAGTTGGAATGCCACGCCCGTTATCAATAACGGTGCAAGAGCCGTCCGCATTGATAATTACATTGATTTCTGTGCAGTAACCAGCAAGAGCCTCGTCGATAGAGTTATCAACTACCTCTGTTACAAGGTGGTGAAGTCCATGCTCATCGGTTGAGCCAATATACATACCAGGGCGCTTACGAACAGGGTCAAGTCCTTCGAGTACCTGTATTTCGCCAGCGTCATATTTTTCACTTTTAGAAAGTGCTTCACTTTCATCGACAAATTCGACTTTATCACTGTTATTGTTCTCAACATTTTCAATGTTTTTTTCTAAATCTTTTTGATTTTCATTTTCCATATTCTCTTTATTTCCTCTATTATATATAAATATACTATATTATAACATATATAAGAAAAAATTACAAGCAAAAAGGCAAAAATAACTTTACATATTGACAGGCATAAAGATGTATGATAAAATAAAAATAAAGGATGTAGATATGAATAAAATGATAAGAAAGGTTATAAAAAAGCAAACTGCTGAGGAGCAGAAAAAAGCGCAAGTAAATAGAATATTGTCAAAAATTGACAATAAGCTGGATGACGAAAAGATTGATAAAGCTTATAGTGACAAAATTAAAATCTTTATAGAACCGAAGCCGAAGCACAGCAATTACAGTAACACTCGTATGTATTCCTTTAATGAGCGTAATTACACAAAATTAAATCAGGCTTTATGCGAGATAGCAACAAAAGAAGAATGTTTAAAGGCTAAAAAATACGATTTGAGTGGGCTAAAAAGCTTTAATATGAATATATGGCTTGATTTACTCCGCGAAAGCAATGCCATAGAGGGTATTTTCTTAGAAGAATCTTTTGATTTTTTTGATTTTCGTTTAAAAGTCAGAGAGCTTGTCGATACGGATCCAGATTCAATAGAATTTGATAGATATGCATATTTTAAGAAATTAATTGAAATAGACAAATATTTTACAAGTGGTAATGATGATGTGGTTAAAGATGGACTGTTGCTAGTATATAAAGGCAAAGAAAAACATTTAATTTCCCCAGAATTAATGCGTCAATTCCTAGCATTAAAATTTGCTTACAAATGTGCAAAGCAAGATATTTATTTAAATAAAAAAGGAATAACTAAAACGCCAAAACAGAAGGCAGACGAACTAATTGAGCTAATATTGTATGTGAATGGTTTAATTTCGGGAAATGAATGCACAAGATTTAGAAATACCTTTATTTTTGTGAAGGGAGCAAATTGGGTTCCAACCAATGATAGGAGCATTGTCCCGAATTTGGAAGCGCTTTGTAAAACTATTTATGATGGAAAATTAAGTTCAAAAGTTAGTCCTATTGAACTGTCTGCGTTGTTCCATGCAGAATTTATAAGAATTCATCCATTTATGGATGGAAACGGAAGAACGGCAAGAATATTGTCTAATTATTTGCTAATCCTTAATGAATTACCGACGATATCAATAAAACACGGCGACCGTCAAGGATATTTCAATGCTATAAATAAAGCGGTTGAAGAACATGATTTAGATGACTTAGTAGAAATATTTTACAAAGGAATGCAGTCAAGTTCTAAATTAATTTTAAACACTTTAAATAAGGTTGAAAAAATGGAAGCGAAGAAAACAAAAAGTTTAGATAGATAGGAAAAAAGCAATTTTTTTTAGAATAATACTTGACAAAGACAAATATATTATTCTATAATAAAGTTGCATCGCGAGGTAGAGCAGCTCGGAAGCTCGTCGGGCTCATAACCCG
>DVLK01000011.1 GCA_018715545.1 Candidatus Caccovivens faecavium
CATCAATATCAATATCGTCATCCAGCGTTTCATCGAAGCCAATATCGGTGTCGATTTCATCATCTAACATAT
Source organism: Candidatus Caccovivens faecavium (assembly GCA_018715545.1). Classification (GTDB taxonomy): domain Bacteria; phylum Bacillota; class Clostridia; order Christensenellales; family UBA1242; genus Caccovivens; species Caccovivens faecavium. The sequence goes on from DVLK01000011.1 coordinate 73, forward strand.
CATTATCTCCGAGCTCTGTAACAGAAGCCATGTCGCCCGTTTCCTCATCCTCATCCACGATTTCATCTTCATCACGATTGAGATAGTCTTCCCAATCAGAATTAAGTTCGCCATCCTCAGTCTGATGCTCTTTTAGACAAGTCGAACACATAATCTCATCAGGCGAAATATAATTCGTCTTGCAGATAGGGCAAAGTTCAAGGTCAAGATCGCTGGTATATTCATCTTTCTTAGCAGAAAGTTCCGCCTTGCAGACACTGCAAAGCTTTTCCTTTTTCTCTATATAATTAAGTTCACATCTTGGACATCTAATGTAAACAGGTTTTTTCATACTCCCTCCTAACATAATATCGCTACTTATTCTACATATAAAAATTGACAATGTCAACTAAATTAATCATTTTTTTTACTAGTTTTTAAGTTTGCTTCTGCTTGCGATGGTCTTAGATAGAGAGGTTCAAGTTTTTCAAAGGTTTCCGCCTCACTTGTCTTAACCCTATCTAGCGCGCAACTAATCAGAGAAGAGGTATCCATTTCCACACTTTCAGCTCCTGCAAGCACCAAATCACCCTTTAAAATAACAAGCTTACTATCATAGTCTAATTTATCAACCATCGTTTCTTTTAATATCTTTTTTCCATTAGCATCAAATTGTGCCACAAAATAGAGATTAGAAAGAGCGTTTAGTACGCAAGTTATCTTCTCTTTATGATTTTGTAAATAAATATATGCCATAAGTTCTAAGGAAGTTATAGGGTAAACTTTTAAATTCGTATTGACTGAGCCAAGCGCCTTTACAATGGCTACGCCTATCCTTATTCCTGTGAATGAGCCTGGCCCTACAACAATTGCGACTTTCTCTATGTCGCAAAAGCGAACATTTCCCTCTTCACACATTTCATCAATAGTTTTTAAAACATTTTCTGAGTGTTTGCTTTTCGCGTCAATTGTACGACTTAATATCTTGCCATTGTCAAGAACCAAGCCAATATTGGCATCCATAAACGCTGTATTAATTGCAAGTAGCATCTTTCCCCTCCGTCAAAGTGATTTTTCTTGAATTATCATCAAGTTTGTCAATCCTTATCACATAATCGACATCATTAATCAGCCCTTTTACATTCTCTGGCCATTCAACAAAACAGACGCCGTCAAGCTTTGACTTATCAAAATATTCATCAAATCCGACTGCAACCGCTTCCTCCATAGAGGAAAGTCTATACATATCAAAATGATAGATTGGAAATTTTCCATCATATTCATTTAATAGTGTAAAAGTTGGACTTGTCACATCGGCATCACTACCTAAATATTTTGCCAAGCTTTTAACCAATGTAGTCTTTCCGCTTCCCAAATCTCCAACAAGAAGTATCACCATTGGAGGCTTAACAAGCTTACTAAATGCTCTGGCAAAATAGTCCAGTTGTCTAACATTAAAAATATCCATTTGAATTTTCATATCTTTCCCTTAAATCTAACCTATTATATCACAACTAACAATAAATAAATGCAATAATTTAAATTTTTCTATTGTGTATCTAACTTTTTAGCATTTTTCCTTTTGTCATAGAAATACATAAGAAGAAGTCCAAGTACGCCAAAGACGATAGCTACTCCTGCGCCAGCCAAAACATCAGTTAAGAAATGTTTTCCAAGATACATTCGTGACAGCATGACTAGCCCTACATATACAACAAGTGCAACTACAATAAGCGCACGCAAACCTTTTTTCTTATAAATTGAAAATAGATACGCCCCTAAAAAAATAGCAATAAGAGTGGCACACACAACATGTCCACTTGGCATACTAAAACTTGTAACCGTATCGCCTATGCTAACAATGCTATCACTGACATTAAACGGTCTTTCACGCATAATAGCGTTTTTCATAATTGACTGCGTCAGATACGCAAAGCCATAAGTCAAAAGGAAGAAAAAAGCATACTTACTTTTGAAAATTAAAAAGAATAGGACAAGTGCCACCGCTCCGACATAGCTTCCAATTAATGAAATCACTTGAAAGGAAACATCAAAGAACGGTGTCCTTCCCGCTTGCAAAAACTCAATTAGCTTAATCTCAAATCCCATAATGTTATTTTACCAAATAAACAATAAAAAAACAAATATATAAAGAAAAAGACAAAATTTTTAATAAAATTTTAAAAATTTCCTATAAATTTTGCATTTCAAACTAAAAAATTGCCCACTATAAGTTTTATTCTTCATATCCAATCTTAACTTTCTTTGCAACATTTCGTCTTAAATCATCGCTTATAGCGGCGTAATGTTTCTTTGTTGTGTTGACATCTTTATGTCCTAAAACATCAGCAACAATATAGATATCGTTAGTTTCTCTGTAAAGGTTTGTGCCAAAAGTGGAGCGAAGCTTATGCGGGGTTATCTTTTTTAAAGGTGTGCTTTCGGAAGCAAATTTTTTGACAATATTTTCCACCGCACGCGTGCAAATACGCCTATTTTGCAAAGATAGAAAGAGTGCCTTTTCCTCTTTGTCAATAGGTAGCGTTTCCCTGATAGTTAGCCATTCTTCAAGCGCATATTTGACCTCGTTTGGATAATAGAGAATAGTCTGATTGCCCCCTTTTCTTGTCACTTTGAAAGCATTTTGTGAAAAATCAAAGTCCTCAACATTAAGCCCTACAAGTTCGCTTACTCTTATGCCTGTGCCTAAAAACAGTGTCACGATGGCATTGTCGCGAATTTTTGTGTTTTTATTGTAATTTTTCTGTCTTTCAGTAAATGTTGTTGGAGCGTTTACGGCATCAAGCAATCTCTCCACCTCATCATTTTCCAGCCTTATAATCCCCTTTGTATGAAGTTTTGGTGTCGGAACCTTACTAACAACATTTTTAGAAATTAAATCATGATTAAATAAATATTTAAAAAAACTACGAACGCTAGCAAGTTTTCTTGCCTTGCCGTTTTCAGTGTTACGAAAAACTTTATCACCAACAACATAATAACTTAAATAAGAAAGATAACTTTCAATATTTTTTGCTTCAAGTTTATCTAAGTCCGCAAGCGTTATCTCTTCTTTTTTCTTATTAAAAACATAACGCGATAGATAGTCGTAGAAAATAGCCAAATCCATAGCATAATTTAAGCGAGTAAGTGATGAAGTCGAAAGTTCCATACCTGTGAAAAAGTCATAACAATAAAGAGGTAAGTCGCTTAAATACGAACCAATCTTTTCCATATTATTTAAATCGCGTTTTTCAAAATATGAAAGTGTCCTCATGTTTTTATTATAGCAAAATGATAATAAAAAGTAAAATGTTTCAAAGGTTAAATAGAAAAACAAATGAATGACAGGACTTTTGGCGCAAGACAAAAGTCGAAATTAAGCGCAGTTTTCGCCACGATAGAGATAAATTAAACGAAGAAAGAGAAATCAAAAACGAAAAGTTGTTGGTAAATTTGACAATTGCTTGGTAGAGATATAATCTAAACCTCTTTGAGTAGCGACAAATCGCCAATGAGCATAGCGAATGCGATTTCGTTTGGTCGCT
>DVLK01000012.1 GCA_018715545.1 Candidatus Caccovivens faecavium
CAGTGTTAAATTTTCTGACTTAGTAAAAGATTATTTATTAGCAAATGGAAAAGGTACGCTATATTATACTCGTGACTTAGGAACAAACTACAATAACATTTTCTGCATGAATGCTAATGGAGATAGAGTGCAGTACAAGGCAAACAACATATTCGGTGTGCAGTTTACGATTAAGGTGACGGAATATGCATGTGTGTAGGCTAAAACTGCGCTCCATTTCGACTTTTGTCTTACGCCAAAAGTCTTACCATTCGCTAGTTTTAGCCTACCAGCGACCAAACGAAAATCGCACTCGTGTTTTTTAAAGGGAACCCTAAAAATGCTTGTCATTTTTAGGGAAAAGGAACAAACAAGCAAGTGATAAGTGTTTTGACATTTATATCGAAACACGAAACTAAGCGCAGTTTGTGACGCTGTCGCTACTTAAAGAGGATTTGATTATAACTCAAACAATCTATTATCAAAATCATCCACAACTTTTTATTTTTGCTTTTTGTTCTTCATTTTTCTTCCCTGAATGTGATTTTCGATTTATGCTCACCGAACTCAGTTCTACGCTTCGCAAAATCGAAAATTGATTTAAGATAGCGTAAGTATGTCGTTGTAGGTTTCTATTGTTAATCAGAACCACTTAAAGTAGCGACAAATCGCCAATGAGCGTAGCGAATGCGATTTCGTTTGGTCGCTAAGCGAAGCTAACAAGCAGATGATAAGTGTTTTGATATTTATATCGAAACACGAAACTAAGCGCCGTTTGAGACGCCGTCGCTCTTTAAATAGGTTTTTGCTTTAAATCTAACAAAACATATTACAGTTTTCCATTTTTGTCTTTCTAAGTCTTAAAATGCAATCTTTTTCATATACTAATTTATGAAAAAGCAGAAGTCATATGGTGAGCCATATGAAACTATAAAAAAGGGGTACAGGGTTAAACTCAAAATTGTTTTACCTCTCTTTTTTATTATATCATTTTTCATCATTCTAATTTGTAAGCTTTTTGGTATGGGTTAGTGAATTTATTTTAAGTTTCTTCTTTTAAATTTGAGTTAAAAAATACAAAAGATTTGAGCTTCTAAATTTGTGTTAAAAAAGGTAAAAAATGGAAAATTTGTTAAAAAAAACAATAAAATTTAAAAAAAATAGTAAATTTGGAGTGAATCCTGCCTTTTTTCTCATTCTTTTGTGGCTCATCTTTAACTCTGGCGTGATGATTTTTTTTAGTTACTTAATTGCAATTGTTTTGCATGAACTTGGTCACTATTTTATGGCGAAAGCTCTCGGTTATAGTCTTTCTAAGTTCTCTCTTTCACCTTATGGTGTCAGTCTTTCCTATTATGGTGAGGAGCTTGAAGAGCGTGACGATATTTTTATTGCCTTAGCAGGACCTTTAACAAATATAGTTTGTTCGCTTTTATGCTTGGCGCTTTGGTGGATATTCCCTGTTTCATACATTTTCCTTTCGCCATTCGTTGAGGTTAGTTTAGTTATTGCACTTTTTAATCTTTTGCCTGCATACCCTCTTGATGGTGGAAGAGTTTTTGTATCTTTTTGCGCTAGGTTTATGGAAAGAAAAAGGGCGATAAAACTAACAATGATTTTTAATATACTGTTTGCTTCTTTCTTCTTTTTGATTTTTATAGTTTTATGTTTCATTAATTTTAATCCAACATATCTACTTTTTGCAGTGTTCTTAATTTTAGGACTTTTGGATTTAAATTTTTTAAGTAAATATGAAAAAATTTCTGCTTTTAGTAAGAGTTTTAAAAGCTTTTCCAAGCCAAGGATATATGTTGTGGATGAAAATGTTACTCTTAAAGCTATGCTAAGGCGGGTGAGGAAAAATCGAACTTGTTGCTTTATTTTGATAAAAGAAAACGGCAAGAGTATTTTGTTAAGTGATAAGCTAATTTTGAATATAGCTTTAAAAGCGGACATTAACGCAAAAATCTCTGATTTGATGATTACAAGAAAAAAATAGGCTTGTAAAGTAAAAATAAAAAGGAATTTTAATAAAACAACAAATTCCTTTTTATATCAGTTTAAAAAAAGGTATGATGTTTTAATTATTTAATTTTCTTAACCATTAAGAGGTTACTGCCACTCATTCCCGCTCTGCCACCAGTTTGCACAATTTTATCTCCGCTTTTAACAAGTTTTGTGGCAATGGTGTGCTCTAAGCCATGTTTTAGCACATCTTCCATATTCTTATATTCCTTTTCGAGCACAGGAATTACACCATACAGCATGCTCATTTGAAAGTAAATTTTGCTTGTTGGAGTGCAAGCTATAATTGGAATTTGAGGACGAAATCTGCTGACATTTCTTGCTGTCACGCCAGTCTTTGTTCCGACATTTATAGCCTTCACATTTTCCGTTTGCGCCAAACTGCAAACAGCATAGCCTATGCTAGCAGTCGTGTTATGCGTTTTAAATGCAACAGGTTCAAATTTTAGATGCGTTTCCATTTCTTCTGCAATTTTGCGCATGGTTGTGACGCTTTCGACAGGGTACTTTCCAGAAGCGGTTTCTCCTGAAAGCATAATCGCGGTAGTTCCATCAAATATCGCATTGGCGACATCGCTTACCTCTGCTCTTGTTGGGCGTTTATTAAAAATCATACTTTCAAGCATTTGGGTGGCAGTTATAGAAATTTTTCCTTGCTCATTGCATTTTTTTATGAACTCTTTTTGTAGTATTGGAAGTTTCATAAATTCCACTTCCACTCCTAAATCTCCTCTTGCTACCATGACGCCATCGCTTAAACTTAAAATTTTATCAAAGTTTTTAACGCCGTCTACGCTTTCAATTTTGGCAAGTAGCAGTGGAGTGGTAAACTTTATTTCTCTTAAATAATCTCTGACATCTTTAACATCGCTTGCATCACTCACAAAGGACAATGAAAGAAAATCAGCATCAACTTCTTTTGCAAACATTAGGTCGGCTTTGTCTTGTTCGCTGAGGTATGGCATGTCAGTTTTTACGCCAGGAATGTTTATACTTTTATGGTTTGATAGCATTCCACTTGTTACCACATCGCAGATACAATCTGTGTTTGTCAGTTTTTTTACTTTAAGTTCAATCACTCCATCGTTTAGAAGGATTTTGTTTCCTTTTTTTAATATCTTTGGAAGATTTTTGTAGGTGACGGCTACTATTTTTTCATTTCCTAGCACTTCTCTTGTTGTGAGCGTAAATTCATCACCTTCCTTTAAAATGACACTACCATTCTCAAAATCGCGCACTCTTATTTCTGGACCTTTCGTATCTATCATTATGCCAATTGAAACTCCAAGTTTCTCGCGTATAAGCTTTACTTTGTCAATCATAGCCTTGTGAGATTCGTGGGTGCCATGGCTCATGTTAAATCTAGCAACATTCATGCCATTTAGTGCCATTTTTTCTAGCACTTCAACATCGTCACAGCTAGGACCTATGGAACAAATTATCTTTGTTTTATTCATATATTTTACCTCTTTTCTTTAATATGATATCAAAATGGCATAAAAAACGCAAACAATTTCCTTTGTAATTTTGTTTTAATAGTTTTTTATATAAAGGGGGAAAATATGTGTTATCATTGTTTAGCATAAAATTTAAGGAAAAGTTTATAAAAAACTAAAAAAATAGTTGTATTATTTAAAGTTTTGTGCTAAAATACCTTAGCAAGGAGTTTTTATATGAGTATGCTTTGCAACCTTTGGACAGATTTCCAAGATTGGATATCACACGATTGGTCGGATGTAACTTTCTATATTGTCATATCAATTTTAACCATTCTTGGTCTACTCGCTCTCAGTACATTTGTTAAAGGCTCTTACAACAAAGAGGGGAAGATTAAATGGCTGAAACTTGTTGGAAGTGTTATTTGTCTTGCCGTTGTTGCGGTGCTTTGTGTTGCAAAATTTGCTTAAATTAAAGGAGATATATTATGGACGGACAAACTCAAATTCCTCTTTGGATATCGGAATCTTTCCCAATAATTAGAATTGTGCTTTTTTGCCTTATTTTCGTATGCGCAATCATTATGATTATTGCGATACTATTTCAATCAGAAGATGCAGGTAGCACAGAATCAATCACTGGTATCAAAGAAAGTTATTATGCTCAGAACAAGGGTAGTTCAAGAGATGGAAAACTTAAACTTATCACAACCATTATGGCTATTGTGATTTTCGTTTGTGCTATTCTATATTTTGTTACTCTCATTCCATTTGGCGGAGCAGAGTCTGGGTCAACTGCAATAGTAGCAAGTTTATTAGGAGCTTAGAATGAACAAAAAAGAGCAAATTCTTTCGCTCATAGACAAAAATAGTTTGGTCTTTTCAAACATAGACAAACTATTTTTATTTATGTCCTCAGCTTTAAATACCTCTGAGGATGTGGTAAAAAAACTTTTCTATGAGCTTGTAAACAATGGCGACATCTATGAGATAAGGAAAAATAAATTCATTACAATTCCTTCTCACGGGTATGTTAAAGGTGACTTTATTGGAACAACCAAAGGTTTCGGTTTTGTCAATGTCAAGGGTATGACAGAGGATATCTTTATTCCAGCCAATAAAACATTAAATGCGCTTGACGGCGAAAAGGTGATAGTGAAAATCCTGTCTAAAACTAATGAGGGATGTGACGGCGAAGTTGTCAGTATATATGATGAACTAAAAAACATCGTTGGACTTATCAAGCTTGTAGCTGGCAACTACTTTTTGGATCCTGACAACAAAAGAATTGTCACAGATTTTCCTATTGTTAAAACGGGCTTAAAGATTAAAAAGGACATGAAAGTCAACGCAAGAGTTGTGAGGACAGATAAGGGTAAAGTTAAATGCATTGTTGATGAGATTTTGGGCATGAATGACGACATCAAAACTTTGGAACTTTCGCTCATAAGACAACATCATCTATATGAAAACTTCCCTTCTGTTGTGGTTGAAGAGGAAAAGCGCGTTCCGAAAGAGGTTGCCGAAAAGCAGAAAAAAGGCAGGCTTGACCTTACAAATGAGATAATTTTCACAATTGACGGTGCAGACGCCAAAGATTTAGATGATGCAGTATCTATAAAAAAATATGATAATTACTATGAGTTAGGTGTGCATATTGCCGATGTTGGCGAGTATGTTCCGCGTGATAGTGTGATTGATGAAGAGGCTTATCGCAGGGGAACAAGTGTATATTTTCCTACCTCAGTACTTCCTATGCTTCCGCGTTCCTTGTCGAATGGTATATGTTCTCTTAATGAGGGCGTAGAGAGATTGACATTGTCCTGCATAATGAAAGTTAATTTTAATGGTGAAGTGATAGAGCATAAAATTTGTGAAAGCGTGATTAAGAGCAAAGCGCGCCTTACTTATGATGAAGTATATGAAGCTTTGTCGGAAGGAAAGGTCAATGATAAAACAAAAGATTTGCTTTCTCATTTCAAAACAATGCGTGAGCTTTGTGATATTTTAGAGGCAAACGCGGTTAAGCGTGGCTCACTTGACTTAGAAGTACCAGAAGTTGAGTTCATCTTTGACGATAGAGGTTTCGCTGTCGGTATTAAGCGTAGGGAAAGAAATGAGGCACATAGATTGATTGAAGATTTTATGGTACTTGCAAATATCGTTGTGGCAAAGGAATTTGACACTCTTAAAATACCATTTGTATATCGTGTCCATGAAGCACCGACAAAAGAAAAAGTGTTTGCTCTTTGTGATTTTATCAAAGGGTTAGGGGTGAGATACCCAAAAGTGCCAGATAATATCACACCTTCTTATTATCAGCAAATATTGGAGTGCGCAGAAGATAGCTCATCCAAAGATGTTATAAACAAGATGCTTTTAAGAAGCATGCAAAAAGCCAAGTATATGAATAAAAATTTAGGGCATTTTGGTTTGGCTCTTGATTATTATTGTCACTTTACTTCGCCAATTAGGCGTTATCCAGACTTATGCATTCATAGGATTATCAAAGATTATCTTCATAAGAAAATAGATGCGGAAGAAAAGGATGATTTAGAAGTATTCACTTTTGATGCTAGTGAACAATCTAGCGAATGTGAAAGAAATGCAGATATGGCAGAGCGCGATGTTGATGACCTTTGGAAAGCATACCTCATGAAAGATAAGGTAGGGCAGGTGTTTGATGCGACAATTTCCTCAGTTACAAATTTTGGCGTTTTTGTGGCACTTGATAACACCTCAGAGGGGCTTGTCAGACTTGAAGCACTACCTGATGACACCTATATTTACCTTGAAAAACAACTGAAACTTAAAGGCTCGTCAAATGTTTTTTCAATAGGTGACAGGGTGAAAGTTGAGCTTACAAATGTCAATTTGTATAATAGAGAGATAGATTTTAAAATGGTGTAAAAAAACTTAAAAATATATAAAAAACTCAGAAAAAACTAAAAAATCGGCGAATTTTATGTGATTTTTGCCGATTTTTTTGATATTTTAGTTTTTAAAATTCATATTGCTATTCATTAATTAAGGCTAAGTACTTGCAAAATATCTATTATTTATGATATAATACATACGAACGCTTCAAAAGGAGGAGGGAAAGTGAAAATTATAGCTAACAACAAAAAAGCATTTCATGATTATTTCCTCTCAGACTTAACGGAAGCAGGCATTGCTTTGGAGGGAGCAGAAGTAAAATCGGTGCGTGGGGGCGGAGCAAGTTTGCTTGATAGCTTTGTTCAAGTGAAAAATGGCGAAATGCTTTTAAAGAATGCGTATATTAAACCATACGAGAAGGCAAATGTTTTTATAAGCGATGAGCGCAGAACGAGAAAACTTCTTCTTCATAAAACGGAAATTTTAAAGTTTGAAAAAGCGGTGAAAGAAAAGGGATTTTCCATTGTGCCAACCAAACTCTATATAAACGATAAAGGTGTGGTAAAAGTGGAAATTGCTCTTGCTAAAGGTAAAAAACTTTACGACAAAAGACAAACTTTGAAAGAGCAAACGATAAAGCGCGATATCGCAAGACTATCTAGTCGTTAAACATGGGGGCGATTTAGTTTCGACAGAGTTTTATTTAGAAAATGTAAAGCATGTGGCGAATGTCCTGACGCCTAAAACTGGACGCTTAAATAAACGCAGACAAAAATGATAATGTTGTTTCAATGAACGCTATGCCTTGCGCTGCCTAGTTGAAACTAGCCTGATTAGAGCATAATCTAATTCGCCATGTTTTGAGTTGCCGACAAAACTTTGGTGTTAAATAGGCAAAACCTTTATGCAAAGTTCTTCCTTATATGCATAAAAAATTTAAAGGAATAGTTATGATAACTTGTTTGTGGGTGACATCATAATGAAGTTTAATCATAAACTAAACATGTAGAAAAGTTTTCTAAAAGAATTTTGGACTCGGGAGCGTAACCCGACGCCTCCACCAAATAGGCAAAAACTGCGCTTTTGCTCATTTTCGAAACAAGTTCGAAAAGTATCGCTCTTGCGCTTGTTTTTGCCTTTGTGCGACCAAGCGCAACTCGCACTCCGTCTTATAGACGACGGGGTTCCCCGAAAGTGCATGTCACTTTTGGGGTGAATTAGCGACCAAACGAAAATCGCATTTCGCTATGCTTCATTGGCGATTTTGTCGCGACTTAAAGTTGTTTGGATTATAGAAAATAGCATTGTTCTGTGTTTCTTCTAAAACGAAGTGCAGTTTGTGACGCCGTTGCGACTTAAAGTTGTTTGGGTTATAGATTGTGCCAATTTTACAAGATTTTTAAGAGAAGAGTGGTGGAAATATTAAGCGCTAGGGCAAATTTTCTTATTTAAGTTTTAAATAAGATGGCTTAAAAAATTCAAAATTTTGCCTTAATTTTTAGTAAAAAACTTAATTTTAGGTGTGTTTTTGCTATTTTTTAATAAAAAATAGAGATTTTTAGATTTTTGCTATTGACTTATTATTTCAGATATGGTAAAATATGAGTGAATAAAAAATCGTTTGGGTTTAAGGAAGGTGTGTTATGTTAAATTTGTTAAGTGCAAATGTTGAATCAACCTTGATGGAAGTATTCATCATTCTTGGTGTTGTTATTGCAGCAAGCTTAATCATCTATTTTATTTGGGAGGCTGTTTTATCATATTCCGCAAAAAAGAAAGGTGATGATAAGAAAACTACAACTACTGCTAATAAGACTAATGAAGCAAATGTCCAAAGTTATACTTTTGAAGAACAACCAAAACTTCTTGAAAATACCAACATCGTTGATGTTGACACTGACAAGGCTCAGGAAGAGGAGCAGGAGATAGAAGAAGCAGAGTCTGAGGAAGAGCGTTTAAATCGCGAAAGAAGAGAATATCTCGAAAGACGCCGTCAAGAACTTATAAGAAAACTTCAAGAAGAACAAGACGAGCAAGAGGAAGAGGTCGAAGAGCCTGAGGAAGAACAAGACGAAGAAGTTGAAGAAGAAACTGTTGTTGAAGAAGAAGAGGAAGTAGAGGAGTCTGAGCAAGAAGAGGACAATAGTGCCGAAGAAATTGCAAGACTTCAAGCTGAAAAAGAGGAGCTTCTTAAAGAGAAAGAAAGATATGAAGAAATGTGCAGAGCTCTTGAAGAGGAAAAACAACAACTTCTTGAAAGCGTAGAGGCTAACAGCAATCTTCCAGTTGTTGTAGCTCCAAAGCTTACATTAGAGGATTTGGAAGAGCGTTTACGCGAAGCAGAAGAAAAGTTAAAAGCAAATGAAAAAGATTTGAAACAATGCAAGAAAGACTTTGTTCCTCTTAACAGGATCTGGAAAACACATGAGAAAGATAAGAAGAAACTTGAAAGAAAAGAAGCTAAGGTTGCTAAACAAAAAGTTATGCTTTATGGTGTAAACAACTATGAAGATATTGACGAAGAGAAAGCAAGAAAGCTCGCTGAGGATCTTGACCTCTATGATGGACTTAAACTTTCTGTTCAACATTGCGAAGAGGTTATGGAGAAGAATGCAGACAGGTATCCACTTCTTAAAAAGATGTATGAAGTTTTGAAGCGTCAAAACACTGAACTCAAAGATGAAATTAAGTCATTGAGAGAACAGATTGCTGAAATTGAAGCGGAACAAGAAAATCCTAGCGAAGGCGAAGAAGAATAGCTAAAAATTAAAAAATAGTCGTTATTGATTTAAGTAACGGCTATTTTTTATTGATTTTGTTTAACTTTTTTAATTATTATAGTGATTTTATTGTAAATTTGTTAAAATATTTTGTGAAAATAAAAATATTTGCTATACTAAATATGGTAAGTATTTTTGCTTAGGATGTATGGCTATTACACTTTTGCGCAGACAGCAGAAATAAATGTAAAAATGCTAGCAAGTTGCTAGCATTTTTGTTATAAAAGTTTTGTCTATTTTATTATTGATTTTTCAGAGTTTTTAAATTTTTATAAAAAATATTGATTTAATTTTGCAAAATTTGTTTTATTTGATATAATCTAAATATTATGGTAGATAAGGCGTATAGCAAAAGTGCTGAAATAGTTTTAAATGAAGCAAAAAGCTCTAATAATGGGCTTGATACTTTTGATGCGCAAAATCGTCTAAAAAAAGATGGGAAAAATCTCATTGTAGGCAAAAAGAAAAAAAGTGAATTTGTTAAATTTTTAGGACAATTCAAAGATATTTTAATCATTGTTTTACTTGTCAGCTGTATCGTCAGTGTAGTTATCGGTATTATAGAAAAAAGCGTAAATGAATTTATTGATGCTGGCATTATTCTTCTTGTTGTTTTAATCAACTCTATTATTGGCTATGTTCAAGAGCATAAGAGCGAAAAGGCGATGCAGGCACTTAAAAATTTGACCAAACCATATTGTAAGGTTATGCGAGATGGCAAGGTTGTCAAGGTTAAAAGTGAAGAAGTTGTTGTTGGCGATATTGTGGTGCTTGAAGCGGGTGACATTGTGCCAGCAGATGTTAGACTTATTGAAACTAACTCTTTAAAGATTGAAGAGAGCGCCTTGACGGGCGAAAGTGAAGCTTGTGAAAAAGAAGCAAGTTTGATTTTAGATGAAAAAACTGTTTTAAATGATAGAAAAAATATGGCTTATATGGGCAGTGTTGTGACTTACGGGCGTGGCAGGGGCGTTGTGACAAGTTCTGGTATGCAGACGGAAATTGGCAAGATTGCCTCTGTTTTAGGTGAAATTAAAGACGAAACCACTCCTCTTACTAAGCGCATAAAGGTGACTAGTTTGTGGCTCACGGGCATTGTACTTATGATTGCCTTAATTATTTTCATTGTTGGTATTTTGACAGGCGCAAACATATTCTCATCATTTACTATGGCAATTGCGGTTGCTGTGTGTGCGATACCTGAGGGATTGCCAACCTGTGTTACTATCACGCTTTCTATGGGTGTCAAGAGGATGAGTGAACAGCGTGCCATAGTAAAAACACTACCAGCAGTCGAAACTCTCGGCTCGACAGAAATCATCTGTACGGATAAGACAGGAACACTTACACTTAACAAAATGACAGTAAAAAAAGCCTTTTTCTTTGATGACTGTTTAAAGGATTTTAACAGCCTTAATTTTGCCGTTCAAAATGTTAATGCAAGCACAATTAAGCTTCAAAAGAAAGAGGAAAAGGTAGTTAAACTATATGAAACTAACAAAACGCTTCAACTTTTTTTGACTGGCATGGTGCTTTGCAATGATGTGCAGATTAAGCTAGAAAATGATAATTTAACATGCATTGGAGATCCAACTGAGGTTGCGCTTGTCCACTTAGGCTATCGTTTTGGTGCAAACAAAGAGCTTTTAGAGGGTAAATTCTCGCGCATTGGAGAAGTTCCATTTGAAAGTGACAGAAAGATGATGTCCACGGTAAATAATGTCAATGGTGAGAGATGTGTTTTCACGAAAGGGGCGTTAGATAGCGTGCTTGATAGGTGTAAATATGTTTTAAAAGATGGCAAAAAGCTTAAAATTACAGAAAAATATAAAGAAGAAATATTCAAACAGAACGCTCTTATGGCATCAAGCGCACTTAGAGTGCTTGCTCTTGCATACAAGAAAGAGAAGGAAAATCTTAAAAAATATACCTCTGAAAACATAGAAAATGATTTAATTTTTGTTGGCTTAATTGGTATGATTGACCCTCCACGCGAAGAGGTGGCAACTTCTATTAAGACTTGCAAAGAAGCAGGAATTACTGTTGTAATGATAACAGGCGACAACAAAGATACAGCTTTTGCAATTGGGAAAGAGCTTGGAATTAGTCAAGATAAAAAGGAGGTCATCTCTGGGGCTGAACTTGATAAATTCAGCGCAGATGATTGGAAAAGTAAAATTCAAAACTATCATATTTTTGCGCGCGTCAGCCCTGAACATAAGGTGAAAATTGTAAAAGCACTTAAAGCAAATGATAAAATTGTTGCGATGATAGGTGATGGCGTCAATGATGCTCCTGCAATTAAAGTCGTTGACATTGGTGTAGGCATGGGCATAACAGGTACTGATGTCACCAAAGAGGCAGCCGATATGATTTTGACCGATGACAACTTCTCCACTGTGGTTGGCGCAGTTAAGGAAGGTAGGAAGATTTATCAAAACATTTTAAAAATTATTGAATTTTTGCTTGGAACATGTTTTGCTGAACTTTTTGCAATTTCGCTTATTACCTGCATTTTCCGCGACCATACCTTCTTTTCGCCAGTACTGCTATTATGGATAAACTTTGTCAGCGACACATTTGTGGGACTAGCACTCGGCTTTGAAAAAGCAGAAGATGATATTATGAAAAATAGGCCCGTTAAGACCTCTGGTAACCTATTTAAAGGCAAGGTGGGATTTAACATCTTTTGTTCGGCGATATTTGTTTCTATTGTTTTAATTGTTTTATATATCGTTTTAGACGAAGTTTTCCATTTGCAATCAGAATTTGTAACAACAGTATGCTTTATCTATTTGGTGTTCACTGAACTTTTCCATGCATACAATCTTAAAAGCGATACTCAGAGTTTATTCCATAAAAATCCATTTGACAATAAGGTGTTAAACTATGGGTTTTTATTGTCAGCATTACTTACCATAATCATTGTTTTGTTGCCAGTAGCGCCAATTCAAACAGCGTTCGGAATTATGATGATTGACTGGTGGGGATGGCTTCTTGCGATTGGACTTGCACTTTTAATTATTCCATATATAGAACTTGTAAAGGTTATTGTTAGGCAATTTAAAAAGCGAAAGATGAGGGCGTATGAAACGAAAAAGTAAGATTTTTGATTTGAGCGCAATTTCCATCATAGCTTGCGATTGTATTCAAGGAATACTGCTGATTTTTATTGATTTGTTCCTTGTTTCTAATGTTTTAAAAGACACGAACTATGATATTTCATACAAAATAATACAGATTGCGTTGTTTTACATAATTTACTATGGTGTGTTAGGAGTTAGCTATCTTTTTTCGGGCTATTATCTAAAAAATCATAACAAAAGCGTGTTTGTATCAATTGGGGCGTTCGGATTTACTATTGTCATTGTGTTAATATATTTTTTAAGAGGGCAGTTAATCACATTTTTACCGCTCATTGCCTTTCTCTATGGTTTTAGCTTTGGTTTTTACTCGCCAGGGTATCACAATCTCACATCAGAAACAATATCAAGCAAGCATCAAGTGCGATTTTTTGCTGTTAAGCGTATAGCCTTTCAGGGCGTATATGTTATTTTTCCAATAACTTTCGGTTTTATTGACAGTATTGACTTTTCAATCGTAATTATCATCATGGCAATTCTTTGTGTAGCTCTTGTCGTATTTTCCTTCTTAATTCGACCAAAAAAAGTCTTTAAATTGTCTTTTAATATTAGGAAATTTTATAGGTATCTAAAAAACAACAAACAAAGCACCGAACCTTTACGATTTGTCTATCTGTCCAACTTTTTTAGAGGTGCTTCTGTTGACTGCTTTACCACATTTTTAACCATTCTTGTTTGGATAGGAGTTCAGTCCACTTCAACGCTTGGTATTCTTCAATCCGTTTTTACGCTTTTGTCTATTGTAACTCTATTTTTATATCTTCGTTATTATCGAAAAAAGCGCTCAAAGGCATTTATCTTCCCTGTGTTTATAATAGTGTGTATCTCTGTTTTAAGCATCATTCTAACCGAGGGAACAAGCATGGTGGCGATAACAATCTTTTATGCTGTTTACACAATTTTGAATGTCATTTACATTTCAATTTCAGATAGTCGCAAAGCTGGTGTGGTGAGAATGTTGTCGCTTCATTCTCATATCTTGGAAAGTACTGCTATGATGGAATTTAGTTTGGCAGTAGGACGAGTTCTCTCATCTATATTATTGTTATTAGCGGGACTTTTTGATGGGCTAATTGGTAGTGATTTAAACATTTTCCTTCTTGTGACACTTGGTGTTATTGCTGTGTTTTATGTCTTTTTCGGGCTGTCGCTTTATTGGATTGAGAAGAGCTTGATTAGACAAGACGATCAATTCCATAAAATTCATGTCAATGAGTTATACGAAAAAGTAGAGGACTAAGGTCAAATCATTTTGAAACTAGCAGAATAAACAAGAAAAAAGGAGTTCTACTTTTAAAGTAAAACTCTTTTTTATAATTAGTTTCAAAAATTATAGACAGATTAAATACTTTTGAAACAGATAAAAATTTGATAAGTAGTGTATAAAGTGTTTGAATTTTAAGATTACTGAGTTTTAGTTTTTTTTCTTAAATTTATTTATAAACAAGAAAACTCCAAGCAATACAATTGTTGAAATGCTTATCACCAAAATCAGTGCAAGTGTTGAAACATCATGGCCGAAAAACGACATTTTCACATCAAGCCCGCTGGCAATACCATTTATCATTCCTTGTGGCAAAGTTTCTCTCATCCTATTTAAAACACTGTTTAAAAACCCTTGTCTGAACAAAACGGTTGCGTAAGTGCCTGGCAAAAGAGAAACAAAGTATTGCATACCTTGCCCCATTGTGCTAATCGGCATATATGCACCACAAATAAATCCGTATAAGGCAGAAACAAGAGTGCAAACCCCACTTACTACTCCTTGGGAATGGGTGAAGGTCCAAATTATATTTGCTAAAATTGTACCAAAAAGCGAGGTTATAATAATCCCAAAAACAATTAATAAAATATCAACAAAAGTGATATAAAATCCAACACAGGCAAGATAAATTAGCCCGACTATGAGTAAAACAAAATTAATTATAAATGTAGAAAATAAATTTGCTAACACATAACTTAATTGAAGTGTACTTTTTTTAACTGGCGATACCATAAAGTCTATGTTTGCTCTATTTATTTTATCAATAACCATCATTCCTGAACAAAATGCAACAGTTATACAAGAAGTTGCAAGAACGGATGAAAACAGCCACCCACCAGTGAGGGCGTCAATTAGGCTTTGGTCCAAATCAAAACCTTGGATTATTGAAAGAATGCTGTCTTCATAAGTTGATTTTAAAAAAGCTATAAAGAGAACAAGTAAAATAAGTGGGGTTATAAGTGAAACCAAAAAGGTCATTTTGTCTTTGAAGTATAATTTTATATTTCGTAAAGTCAAATACCTCATCTTTCTTAGTTCTGACTGTTTATTCATATATTCTCCTTCAATTCTTTTCCTGTGATAGATAAAAAGACATCATCCATTGAACCTTTTACAATTTCAATATCTTTAAATAGGTTGTTGTGCTTCACTAGAAAATTTTTCGCTTCATCTGTGCTTTTAAACAGTATTTCTAAGCAATTCTTTTCTTTTTTATATGGTATTTTTGCCTTATCTAAAATCTCAAAAATACTGTTGTCGTATTTATATGCTTTAATGTAATCGTTGGCGTACTTATTCTTTAAAGTTAAAGGAGAACCTTCGGCAACAATTTTTCCACCATCAATAATAACAACATTATCGGCGATACTTGCTTCTTCCATATAATGAGTGGTTAATAGCACTGTCAAATTTGTTGTTTTTCTTAATTCGTTAATCGTATCCCAAACAAGCTTTCTTGTCTTTGGGTCAAGCCCGGTTGTTGGTTCATCAAGTATTAAAATATTGGGCTTATGTAAAAGTGCTCTCACAATATCCACTTTTCGTTTTTGACCACCACTTAACTTATCAAGTTGTTTTTTTAAGATTTGTCCGAGGTCAAGTTTATCTATGAAATATTTTAAATTATTTTCAAATTCTTTTTTGTCCATACCATAAAGCATTGCTCTATATCTTAAATTGTCATACACAGATAGTTTTTTATCAAGTACAGATGTTTGAAAAACAATTCCAATACTTGGTAAAATTTTAGAAATTTCATCCACTGAAAAATTATTAACAAAACAGTCGCCACTATCACGCTTTAACACGCCAACAAGAATATTGATAGTTGTGCTTTTCCCTGCTCCATTTAACCCCAAAAAAGCAAACAACTCACCCTCTTCGACAGAAAATGTAATATCATCAACTGCTTTTGTGTCGCCAAAAAATTTCTTTAAATTCCTTATCTCAATAATATGACTCATAAAAATCCTTTAATTTTTTGATTTTCAATTTAAAATTATTGTATCATAAAACTTTATGTATTGTCTATCGTATGGTGAAAAAATAAATCTATACGATAATAAAAGTGTGTATTGAAATAAAAAAGAATATAAATTGACTATGTTGTTAGAGAAATTTAAAAAAACATAAAAGATACTTTAATATAATTTGGCTGTTAAACGTGTGCTTGTCTTGATACAAGTGCTTCGCTTCGCTCCAGCAGACAAGCACACGCAAATAATCTAATTGTGTTGCAAAAAGAGCGGTTGCTGGCAGGGCGTAACGCAATCCGC